>NZ_JBJGXI010000019.1:0-87606 GCF_045635475.1 Radiobacillus sp. PE A8.2
CTAACTTATAACGATTATTGAAATGGATGTGAAAATTATGAGCAAATGGATATACAGCTTTCTCCTAATTTTGTTGGTGTCATTAGCAGCCTGTAGCACATCAAATGGCTCGAACACAGGCGGTACCGAAAATTCACAACCCAAAGTGCGCGGCGTAAAGGATGTAGATGTTCTAAATTCTCATGGATCTGTAGAAGGCTTGAATAGATTATCGCAATTTTATACGGACGTGCAGGAAGGGGTTACATCTGATTTAAGAATTGTCCACTATACAATAGAAGGAGATCCAATGGTAACCGATTTAGCTTATGATGGCGAATCATTAGAAATCACGGATGATACGACTAGAGATAATTATGGTGAGGGTTCAATTCGTTCAATTAGCTGTGGTGATTTGAAAAAGGAAATTAACCCGACAAATACTTCATATATTGCTATAGATTGTGACAATGCTCGATACGAGCTGTTTAATATTCTTGAGATCAGTTATAACATGGGACAACAAGATCGATTTGATTTTGTGTTACAATACGGACCAGATCTAGATAATGAAATCAGCACACTAACAGATCATAGCAAGCTACCTGACAGTGTGAAGCAAGAAGTTTATAAACGGTTAGTATTTGCCAACTATTTGGATGAAAAAGTTTTTAAAAATACTTGTACTACAGAAGAAGCAACAAACTATTATTTGCAAGTGTACATCAATGGCGGAGAACGTAATTTCCGCTTTGCATCCTGTGGCGAGACAGAGGACTCCTTAAACTTCACCAAGATTGCAACGTATATCGTCGAGCAATCAGAAACGAGTCATCCTGAAGAGCCGAAAACAGTTCAAGGCTATGTGCTCGAAGTTAAGGATAATTCAATTTTAATCGGTGAAGATTTCAATCGGCTAGATTATCATTCTATTAAGGATACGCTTAAAGAAAATGAATTGAGCGTATTTGCCTTAGATTTTGTCTATTTGGAAGGTTTAAATGAAGAAGAATTCCAGTTAGGTGATAAGATTCACGCCACGATTGACGGAGAAATAATAGGTTCACAGCCTGGTCGTGCAACGATGAAGGAAATTGCAAAGATAGAAGCAAGTGAATAGTTTTTTATAAAGTTGACCTGTTATGGAGGGCTATGAGTGTAAAAGGAGTTAATGAGGGTTTCGAATAACATTTGATTGACCTTTAAAATAAACACTTTTTTCAGTTAATTTTCAAAAAGATGTTTAAAATTAACTCATTAAGGAAATGAAATAGTAAAAGCTAGTAAAGCTTATAATTCTTTTTTTCAATTTCATACTTTATGGTTTATTGCCGATTCAACAAAATCGTTGCACATGGCTAAGATCATTATGGAATTGACTCATTTGACCCCCCCTTTTATAAATATATGGGCTATAGTTGAAACCAAATGTTTCATCTATAGCCAAATTTTTTGTTTAATTATACATTATCTAAATGCTATTCAGGTGGAAACTGTGGAAAAAATCGCGTATTTCTCCTAAAAGATTCACTCAGATCCTACTTACATCTGGTCCAAAAAATTCAAATTGGATTCAAGCTTCTGGTACACTCAATCACGCATCGCCGTATTGACCGCCTTCATGGCTACCTCTAACAAATAGGATTGAATTTTTAAAAGAAACCCTAAGATTCATCTGTTTTAATATTATGATAAATAGATATAAAAGATAATTTGGAAAGGTGGTAAAACATATGAAGGTGTTTTTCCGCACATTATATTCAATCCTCTTATTTGGAGCGGGTGTCTTGCATTTCGTACATGAACGTAGCTTTCGTAAAATTGTACCGAAAATGCTTCCGTTCCGAAGGGCAATAGTATTAGTCACGGGCATTTTTGAAATCATCTTTTCGGTACTGCTCTGGGTCAAAAAAGGACAGCAGTTCACTGGGAAACTCTTAGCGCTTTTTATGGTCGCTGTTTTTCCAGCGAATATTTACATGGCTGTTAAACGAATTTCATTTCAGTCAGGAAAACAAACAAATCCATGGATTTTATGGCTACGTTTACCTTTGCAACTCCCATTGATAGTTGGAGCTTTACAGCTGGGAAGAAAAGATAACGAATAGATTGTATGTTAAAAAGTGCAATAAAGAACAATTTCGACTAATTTGTCTCAAGGTCAAGCAGCACTGCATAGAAATCATCCGAAAAATCGGACGGGAGAATGGTCCTCATGGTTCTCCCCAAAACGATAAATCAAGAAGCGTTCATTGGGATTTTTCGGGTACCATGCTTCTAAAATAATTTCTTCTTTTAGTTCAAATGGACTTTGTCTATCTATGAAGTCAATATAGTCTTTTGATGGATAATACAATAGCAGTTCCATTTGTCGTGGGGCTTGCTCGTAGGACAATAAGATATTGTTTACAATTTTCATGAAAATTTGAATTGAAAATGGATTAAAGAAATAAAAATGGCTAGAAGAATAGTCAATTGGGTACTCTTCAGCACGACTGCAATGAAACTGAATTTCTGCTTTGGGGAATTTATGTTTTTTTGTATAGCTTTGAATATTATTCTGTGCCGACTGATATAAATCCCCCACCATTTCTACACCAACAACTGACGCTTTATAAAAGTAATTAATGTAGAAATTTACTCGACCTTTTCCGCAACCAAAATCAACGATCTTATCACTACTTTTCACTTCGTATTGTTTGAAAAGATCCTCAAGCGCTAAATAAGGTGTGGGCTCGTAGGGATGGTAATGATTGGGATTAGGGTTGTTAACTGAAGATATTTCTGTTTTGATGTTTAATAATTTATCATAAAAATGCTCTTTATTCATGGTCTTCTCCTATTTTTTCCTTAGGTTAATCTGTAAGTGCCTATACTAATAAGGCTATACCTCTTGTACTTTGGTTTAATTAACAGCGAACCACATCAATAAAAACCTTAACTTAAATACTTGTAATCCATTTTATCACTTTATAGACCCACATAGGCAAATTTCGGGTCATGTTTACTATGCAAGCCTTTGTGGGAAAGTAACAATAAGGTGGAACAGTACCCTTTTAACCATGTGTTGTTCACAATCGTCACATTTAGCCAAGTTTTAGTTTACTTGCATATTCTTCGTGATTGTTTTTGGACGTTTTTGATGGTATTATGTTGGTGATGGGAGGGTTTTCATGTGTTAACAGAAAAACGACATTCTCTTATTTTAGAGCGATTAAAACAATTTGGCGTCGTCCAATCACAAGAACTTATGGTTGAATTAGACTGTTCTGAATCTACAATTAGAAGAGATTTAGACATGCTAGAGCAAGCAAAACAATTAAAGCGGATTCATGGTGGTGCCAAGCGCCTGTACCATCTAGATGATGAACAAACAATGCACGAAAAAACTTTCAAAAACATTCACGAAAAACAGGCGATTGGTCAACTCGCAGCAAGCTTTATAAATAAGAACGATGTTATCTTCTTAGATGCGGGGTCTTCGACATACGCCATGATTCCTTTCCTAAGCACTACGGATCATATAACGGTTGTTACCAATGGTATTCAACACGCCTCGACGCTTGCAGAACAGCAAATCGAAACCTATCTGCTCGGAGGTAAAATAAAACAAACAACGAAAGCAGTTATCGGTGCAAAAAGTCTGCAGCAGTTAGCTGATTATCGATTTGACAAAGTATTTTTAGGGATTAATGGAATAGATGCATCGCTTGGATGTACAACACCAGACCCGGAAGAAGCTACACTAAAACAATCGGCACTCGGGCAATCTGCCATAAGTTATGTGTTAGCCGATCACTCGAAATGGGATAAAGTCAGCTTTGTTAAAGTATGTTCCATTGACGAAGTGTGCATCATAACCGATAAATTGACAACTAGTCATAGCCAAAAGTACAACGAGTTAACTACGATTATGGAGGCAATTAAATGATATATACGATGACCTTAAATCCATCAATAGATTATATCGTTCAAGTGGAGCAACTTCACCTTGGAGAATTGAACAAAATCGATGCAGATGCTAAATATCCTGGTGGTAAAGGAATTAACGTGTCAAGAATATTAGAACGGCTTGGAACGGACTCAACCGCACTCGGTTTGTTAGGTGGATTTACCGGAGATTTTATCGAAGACTGGTTACAGAAGGACAACATTAAAACAGACTTTATCCGTGTTCAAGATGATACCAGAATTAATATCAAGTTAAAATCTGATACTGAAACTGAAATCAATGGCCGCGGACCACACATTTCAACTGAAGAGGCAAATCTATTATTAGAGCAATTAAAAAATGTGACGGATCAAGATGTTGTTATTTTATCTGGAAGTAAACCGCCGTCTTTACCTGAAAACTTTTATGAAACGATTGCCGCGATGGTCATCCAATCAAAAGCTGAGTTTGTGATTGATACAGCAAGCAAAGAATTACAATCAATCCTACCTTTGCAACCTTTACTCGTCAAACCGAATAAAGAAGAATTAGCTCAAATTTTTGACACTACCATTGAGGATACAGATGATATTATCTTGTACGGGAAAAAATTACTGCAGTTAGGTGCAAAAAATGCGATTGTTTCGATGGCAGGTGAAGGTGCAATGTTGTTTACGCAAACTGGTGTCTTTAAAGGAATCTCACCTAAAGGCAAAGTAGTTAATTCCGTAGGTGCAGGTGATTCGATGATTGCTGGATTCATCGCAAATTATCTTAACACAAAAGACACTGTCGAAGCTTTCAAGCAAGGGATGGCCTCAGGAAGCGCAACAGCATTTACCAACGATTTAGCGACAAAAGCTCAAATTGACACGTTGCTAGATCAAATGGAAGTTCAGGTTCTGTCCTAGACAGAAACAGAGCGTTCAGTTTTTCAACTTAGTAGTACAGAAAGGAAGAAAAAAATGAAAATTACTGATTTATTGAATAAAGATGTAATGATCATGGATTTAAAAGCTACCACAAAAGAAGCAGCTATTGATGAAATGATCGCACGTCTTGAGCAACAGAACATTATTAATGATAAGAAAATATATCGCGAAGCAATTTTGAAACGTGAGGAGCAATCTTCCACCGGTCTTGGTGACGGAATTGCCATGCCTCATGCGAAAACAAAAGCGGTAAATCAAGCCACAGTATTGTTTGCAAAAAGTCAAAATGGTGTTGATTTTGAAGCATTAGACGGACAACCGACTAATTTCTTTTTTATGATCGCCGCTCCCGAAGGTGCAAATGACACCCATTTACAAGCATTAGCGTCACTTTCAAGGTTACTACTAAATCCAGAATTTATCGAAAGCTTAAACAATGCATCCACGCCGGATGAGGTACTTGCACTATTTAACCAATCTGGAGATGAAGAAAAAAGCGACACGAAAGCTCAAGCTAGTGAAGATAATAAACCTTTTGTTGTAGCTGTGACAGCATGTCCGACTGGTATTGCCCATACGTATATGGCTGAAGAAGCTTTAATAAGAAAAGCAAAAGAAATGAACGTGGACATTCGTGTTGAAACAAATGGTTCAGAAGGTGCGAAAAACCCTTTAACAGATGACGAAATTAAACGAGCTGCCGGTGTAATCATTGCTGCCGACAAAAATGTAGAAATGGCACGTTTCGACGGGAAGCATGTAATTCATGAATCAGTTACAGCGGGCATCAAAAGGTCAGAGGAATTAATTAACAAGGCGATCAAACAAGATGCTCCGGTTTTCACGGCTGAAAAGAGCGAAAGCAAAAAAGACGAGAACAATAACACTAAATCAACCGTTTGGAGTAAAATTTATAAAGATCTGATGAACGGGGTATCCCATATGCTACCATTCGTTGTCGGTGGCGGGATTTTACTGGCGATTTCGTTTTTATTTGAAAACATTTTAGGTAGTGACAGTGAAATTTTCCAATTCTTAAATGGAATTGGTGGTAACGCTTTTAACTTCCTTATTCCAATTTTAGCTGGTTATATTGCAATGAGTATTGCTGATCGACCTGGTTTAATGCCTGGTATCGTCGGCGGTTTGATGGCTGTTAATAGTAATGCAGGTTTTATCGGCGGTTTAGCAGCTGGTTTTCTAGCTGGTTACTTAATTATTTTCCTTAAAAAAGTCTTCCGCAATTTACCGAAAACATTAGAAGGCTTAAAACCAATTTTAATTTATCCTGTACTCGGTTTGTTATTAACAGGCGGATTAATGTACTTTATTGTTGGTCCGATTTTTTCAACTGTCAATACAGCAATGCTGGATTTCCTTGGTAATCTCGGAACAGGTAACGCAGTAATTTTAGGGATAGTACTTGGTGGCATGATGGCGATTGACATGGGCGGTCCATTTAATAAGGCTGCCTACACATTTGCAATTGGTATATTTACCGATACGGGTGACGGTAGTTTTATGGCCGCGGTTATGGTTGCAGGGATGATCCCACCAATTGCGATTGCACTTGCAACTACCTTCTTCAAAAATAAATTTACAGAAGACGAACGTAAATCAGGCTTGTCCAACTATGTATTAGGATTTTCCTTTATTACAGAAGGTGCAATTCCATTTGCCGCAACCGACCCGTTGCGCGTAATTACTTCTTCAATCGTTGGGGCAGGAATTGCTGGGGGATTAACCCAACTGTGGAGTACAGCTATTCCTGCACCACATGGCGGCATTTTCGTTATTCCACTAGCAGAAAATGCACTATTTTTCTTGTTAGCCCTTGTCATTGGGTCAGTCATTTCCGGACTCATGCTCGGTGTTTGGAGAAAACCTGTGAGACAATAAAAAAATATTTACTGCACATAAAAAACAAGTGGATTCTATATGAATCCACTTGTTTTTTTCTTATATTGAATTTAGTGGCAAAGCAAGTAACTCTATGTGAAGGAGTGTGAGTGCTTATGATCTGGATCATCTTAGCAATTATTTTTGCGGTGTCTGTTATTTATAGTCTAGAAGTAATTCAGTATCAGTTACGAAAAATCATTTCCAAAAATCAAGAAAATGAACTCCTTTCTAATGAAGAAATTGAAAAGGAATTGGAAGAATATAATCGATGAATTGTTTGAATGTTAAAGAAGCAAAACTGTTTGTTGCAGGGGGCATTGGATGAAAAAGGTGTTTATATTGTTGTTTATATAACTGAATTGTTAGGTGAACCAATTGACCATTCAATAAAATATACCGAAAGTGCAAACAAGTTGCTGGATGATTTAGTAGAATAAAATGAAGATGAAATTCAGGTATTTATCAAATAATTTAATGGCATGCTCATATAAATGAACCAACAAGATCACTGAAAACTATCAAAAACAAGGGCCAAACCCAACGAACAGCTATCCGCCCATGAGTTAGACCCTTTAAAATCATGTCCCGTCAATATAGAGATTCTCCTTACGACCTGATCCACTTCCATATTTCTCCCGGTGTTGCGTTTTTTCCATACATTAATATGCCTACTTTAAATATCTTTCCTGCTAGTTTCATAAATAACCAAATACTCACGAGTAGCACGACTAGTGCGATGATTAATTCGATCCACGGCCACTTTTCTAATACGGTGAGCCTCATGATTAGCGTGCCAGGTGCAGTAAATGGAATAAATGAGCTTACTTTTGCTACCATTCCATTCGGGTCACCGATTACTGGTCCAGCGATAATAAATGAAATAAACGGAAGCATCATAACCATCCCTTGGAAGTTTCCAGAGGTGGACATATCTGCCATCGTTGCTCCAATTCCTACAAAAATGGCTGCGAATAATAAATAACCTAAGATCGCAATTAGAACAAATAACAATGTTTCTGGGACGAATAAATATTCTAGAATCGGTATATCTAATTGCCACACTGCTAGCGGTACAGCGAAAAGTAGTAGGACACCGACTTGAATCATTCCTAATACGAAATAACCGATGATTTTTCCTTGCATTAATTCTCCTGGCGTAACAGACGACAAAATGATCTCCGCAATTTTATCTTTCTTTTCCTGTGATGCACTTTGGAAAATCATCATGCCAGTAATGACGATAGCAAACAGGATGATTCCTGCAAAAATTCCCGGTACAACTTGTTCCATACTTGGCCCTTCTGTTGTTTCTGATCCTTCAGCATCGGTTTCTGTTGATGCAGATTTTTCTTCAAATATGACACCTTGTGAAATGACAGCGAGCTCTTCTTCTGATAACCCTAGTTGCCCGATTCGCATGCCTTGCAGTGGCTCACTAAGTTGCTGCACCTGCATCGTAAAATAGGAATCTATTTCATCTGATGTGTAAACGGGAACAGTGCCAGCCTCTAATCCCTGCTCTGTAACACTTATATATGCTGTATTTTCTTTATCTTCTAGTTCTGCCTGTGCCGCGTCTTCCGCCACGTCCACTTTTTCCAGTTCCCAGTTAAACTCATACGTTTCCGCAGCTTCTTGTAAACTAGCAAATGCATCTATTTCGTCATGGACAAGCACTGTTGTCGACACTGGCTCTGCATCAGAATCATCGAATAAGCTCCCGAGCAGAAAAAACACAAGGAATAAAACAGGTGTAAGAAACAAACCGATCACAAATGTTTTGTTTTTTAAGTTTCGTTTAATTTCCCATTTTGCTACTTTCATTGCATTACGCATGCATTTCACCTACTTCCTTTAACAAGTTTTTGTCTGTTGCAATATCGATGAAAATCTCATGAAGTGAGATTCGGTTTATTTTCAACTCATTGACGACCAAACGATCTGGTAGCTCTTTCACCCATTTTGCCGGTTGCACGTCTTTTTCCAAAAATAAAACAGATACATCATCTTTTTGCTCGACGCGTAACACTTGGGGAATGCTTTCTAGAATCGCACGATCATTTTGTCCATAGATCGTACATTTAAAATTCGCATATTCTGTTTTCACATCATCTAACGTTCCGTAAATTACTTTTTCACCACGTTGGATCATAAACAATCTGTCACACATTTCTTCAATTAAATTCATTTGGTGTGAAGAAATTAGAATTGCAGTTCCGTTGTTTGCTAGATTACGAATCTCTTCTTTGAACAATTCCTGACTAACCGGGTCTAATCCGGAAAATGGCTCATCCAATATTAACAACTCTGGCTCATGAAGAATCGAACCGATAAATTGAACTTTTTGTCCCATTCCTTTTGATAGTTCTTCTACTGACGTATTTTCTTTGCCTTCTAAATCAAACGTTTTTAAATACTCGAGCGCGCTCTCTCTAGCTTTTTTGAGTGGATAATCTTTCAAATCGGCTAAATACAATAAGATATCCATCACCTTTACATTTTTGTACAAGCCTCTTTCTTCTGGCAGATAGCCAATTTTATGACGAGGAATTTCGTTTCCTGTATTGTTCTTAAATGTAATCGAACCCTTATCCGGATACATAATTCCCATAATATTACGAATCGTTGTCGATTTCCCTGCTCCGTTTGGCCCTAAAATAGCCATGATCTCGCCTTTGCGAACATCAAAGGAAATTCCCTTTAATGCTTGCTTGTCTTTAAACGATTTTTCCAGTCCTTCTACAGTTAACATGACTTCCATGTGTCCACTTCCTTTCTTTTATTTACTAGACAATGTTGTTTCTTTTAAGAAAACGTTCTTCACATAGAATCGGAATTCCCACTCCATCTTTTTCTGCATGCATATGTAAATGTGGTTCAGTCGTGTTGCCTGAATTGCCGACTCTACCAATCGCAGTCCCACTTATTACAACTTCAGTGTATCGTGTCCGCTCCACAATGAGAAACATAATAGATGCCGTCTTGTAATGGAAAAGCAAGCTCGATTGGTTTGTAAAACCACTAATTGCGAATATATTATACAAGCCGAAAACAATCAATAAACATACGTTGATCCCAACCTCCAAAATATGTTTCAGCTTAGATGACACTTCAAAGTCTCGTTTCCTCTTTTTCCGCCAAGAAGATACGATTACAACCAATAGCGCGAAGACAATTATAAATCGCAAGTAATAGCTGACCCTCGCCCAATTTCCGGATAAAAACAACCACGCGATAATCATTGCTCCAGCAAAATTTAACGTAATCCATTCGAATTTGCTTTGCACGTCCGCTTTCCAAATCATCCAAAGAAAAGCAGTCGGGTTGAATACCCAACAGCTGTACAATTGTACTAACCAACTTTTTACCTCATCTTCGACATAGAGCTGGCACCTTGTAAGTAATAGTATGATTTTATTCATGTTTCGTAATGTAATACGAATATATAATCAGAAAGTTTCATTCTATTTCAAATTAATCTATTAGGGGGACAGGCAACTTACCTAGGCCCCTTCACCGATTGAGTCTTACGTTGGCGAATTTACACAAGGCGGCAAACGAAAATATTACCACATTACAACCCTTGGAAAAGCCTATCTAAAAGAGCTGGCAGAAGAATGAAAAGTTACAAAAGAAATTATCGATTTATTTATGGAGGGATTAGGATGAAAAAACTAACGCAACACGTTGATTATTTGTTTAGAGATATTCCAGAAAATGAACAAAAAAACGCTGTAAAGCAAGAAGTGTTAGAGAATCTAGAAGAAAAAACAATGAATTTAATGGCGCATGGAAAAGCCGAAGAAGATGCAATTAACAAGGTCGTGCTTGATTTTGGAGACATCGATGATTTGCTTTAACATTATGGTCAGTGTCTGTGTACAGTATCAAAAAAGGAAAACACGTACAGGTCGCTTACTGGTATAGTGTAATTATTATTGAAAATTATCTTGAAACACCTGATTATACTTGGTTTTTATATGACATTTTCCCAATCATTTGGTGGGCGATTTACCCAGTATTTGCAGTGTTATGGTGGCCACTAAGCATGTACCACTTCGCACGGTGATGGGACCGACAGAAGACACTATATGCATAATAAAAGGCAGCCACAAGGGCTGCCTTCGATTTATGCTTTCATTTTACGATTTCGTAAAACTAGTAAAGCAATTCCTGCTGCGAGAATGATCGTTCCGAACAAGATCCAATTGAACATGTTTGATGCAGTGTTAGGAAGCTCGTCATCAATACCTTCGTCGTTGCCGTTGTCCTTACCACTGCCATCCCCAGGCTTGTCACCATCAGACTTACCGTCATCTGATCCTGAGTTTGTGTCGTCATCTCCCGGTGCAGTTGTTGCTTGTTCAACGAACACACCATATGTGGAGAAGTGCGGTACTTTTAGCGTGATTGTTTGCGTCTCTTCATCTACTTCTCCACCTTGAAGTTCCCACTCGCCTGACGCTTCATCAAAATAGTAGATTGCTACTTTTTCTGTATCAGCATCTCCGTCATAACCTAAGACAAGTGTATATCCACCATCAGGTGCAGTAGAACCAGCTGGGAATTCAAATGTTACGGTAAGTACTTCACCTGCAACATCAAGTCCCTCATGCTCGACGCTATCGCCATTTTCAACTGTTACTTTTGTGCCTGAAGGCAAATCAGCTGGCATTGTAATTTTTGCTTTCGTTCCAGCAACTGTGTATGTTTGGCCCGCTGTTACTTCTTTCGCTTGGCCAAGTGTAAGTTCTGTGCTGTCACCTGGAGTTTCTCCATCATTATCACCAGTGCCGTCGTCATCACCTGGTTCACCGCTTTTCAAGCTTTCTGCAAGTTCGACGAGTACTTCACCTTGTTCTGCAGTAAGTGATTTTCCGACGCTCGCATTAACTTGATTTACATAGGCATCAAGCTGATTGTCAGCAGCATTACCATTGTCTTTTTCAGCTGACTGTTTGGCAGCAGCTAATTTGGCAGTTAGTCCATTTGCTTTGTTCCCTGCAAACTGCTCGGTTAATGCAGATAAACTGTCGAAATCAACGGTTATTGTGAATTCGAGTGTTTCATTAACTGTGTTACCCGCTAAATCAATAGCTTCTGCAGTTAATGAATGTGTACCCACACCAAGCTCATAAGCAGCTTCGTCAATTTCTTCACAAGTTGAGCTATCGATGCCAGACAATGCATCTGTCGCTTCACATGTGATAGTTATCATTTCTGCAACGGTGTAAGTTACACCATCGTCAACTGAGAATGTAACAGTTGGTGCTGTTTTGTCCACGTTTACTGTTACTGTTTTTGTTTCTTCTGTATTACCGGCAGCGTCAACGCTCCAGTATTGAATCGTATGGGTACCATCCTCAACCAGTGTAACACTGTCAGCAGTTTGTTCAGACCCATCATTAACGATATAGTGTGTCGTAACATCGGATGATTCTCTGTCAGTTGCTTCAAAGCTCACTGTTACGTCTTTGTTGTACCAGTCGTTCGTAGCAGTTTGTTCCATAGTTACGGACGTTTCTGGTGCAAATTCATCGCTATGTGCAACATCGACAACATCGATATTTGCTGTTGGTGGTGCATCCATGCCTGTACCGATAAAGAAGCTCGGGTGTGGCGGTTGGTTGTATCCAACGTTTTGCCACGCCACTGCTGCACGGTATTGGGCATCATGCATAAGTGTGTAAATTTTTTCATCAGTTGGATCGGTCGTCATATAGACGCGTAGTGCGCTAGAGTCTTCTAGACGCCACATTGCTTCTTCACGCCAGTCACCGAATAAATCGGCTTGCAATGCTGGTGTACCTTTTGTACCGTTATTAGACAGCGTACCATCAGCATGCAAGATTACTTCTGTTTGGTTATTTTCATAATCCCATTTCTCGATTGTGCCTACACCAGTAGTTGAAGACTCATCCCAATCGTGATTCAAAAGCTCTCGACTGAGGTCACCGTCCCACCAGATTGCAAAGTTCGCACTCGGAATGGAAGTTGAAATTTGCTCACCAGTTGTACTGTACAGCCCACCAGTTGTGCTGTTCCAAGCACCATCAACGGCCCACGATTCAGAACCTGGATGGTTTGGATCTACGTCAGCAGTAAGTGCTCTTCCAGTGTCCAGACCTGTATGCACACCCCAGATGATTTCACCTGTTTTTGCGTCACGCATATCATAGCCGTATGGAGAGTCCGTATGCTCTTGGCCTGTAAATATTTCTAGACCATCTCGTTCTGGAATAAGATCACCAACATGCAGTGCATCCCCATGGCCGAGACCTGAGTTGTAAAGACCGGTACCATCATCATCAATTGTGATTTGACCAAAGATGATCTCATCTTTCTGATCACCGTCAACATCAGCAACACTTAATGAGTGGTAGCCTTGACCTGCCCAGTCCGCATAGCCTTCATCACTCGTATCAAATTTCCACTCTTTCACTAGTTCACCATCTACTAGGTTATAAGCAACTACAACGGAACGCGTGTAATACCCGCGAGACATAATTAAACTTGGTGTTTCTCCGTCTAAATATGCAACACCTGCTAAGAATCGGTCAACACGGTTCCCGTAAGTGTCACCCCATGAACCAACATCACCACGCGGTGGGTCGTATTCAACCGTATCGATTGCCGCGCCTGTTGCTCCATTAAATACTGTTAAAAACTCATCGCCTTGAAGGACATATCCACTCGTATAACGATGATCCGCATCAGCACGACCGATCACGTTACCCACACCGTCGACTGTGCCGTCGGCAGTTTTCATTGCTACTTCCGCTTTGCCATCGCCATCAAAATCGTAGACGATAAATTGCGTATAGTGCGCACCAGCACGGATGTTTTTACCAAGGTCAATCCTCCATAGCAAAGTGCCATCCATTTCATAAGCATCGATATACACATTTCCAGTATAACCGGATTGAGAGTTATCCTTAGAGTTGGTTGGATCCCATTTGACGATTAACTCGTACTCACCATCGCCGTCAACATCACCGACACTGGCATCATTCGCACGATACTCATAGGGATCGCCAAGTGGTGTTTCGCCAGCTTCTGGCTTATTCAACGGAATATCGAAATAGTTATTTTCAAAAACCGTTGTTTTGCTGCGTGCACCTTGCTCCACGCCTCCAACAACTGGATGAACTTCATACATTGCATCTACTGTTCCATCTACATCAACGAAGTTTGTTTTGTCGGTAATTGGTTCGTTTGTTAAGAGCTCTCCATCTCGATAAATATTAAATCCGATGTCAGTTGGGTCGGTTCCAAGCATGCGCCAGCTTACGAGCACACCTTCCTCCGTTTTCACCGCAACTGGATCGCGCTCAAGGTCCTCCATTTGTTTCAGCAAAATTGTATTAGCAGGTGTTTCTACCGTCTCTGACAATTCAGAAATACCGCCAGCATTTACTGCCGCTACTTTATAAAAATACGGAATCGTCGTTAGCACAGTTGTGTCGGTATAGCTCGTGTCACGCGTATTGCCAACAAGTGTGTATTCACCGTCTTCATCTTCAGTACGATACACATTGTAAGAAATCGCCGTGTCAACTGCATCCCAGTTTAAAGTAATATCATTTTTATTCACATCACCAAGTGTTATGTTTTCTGGTGCTGCTGGTACAGGTTGTGAATCGTCAATCATCGTAACTGATAGTGGCAGTGAAGGCACAGTTTCAGTTCCGATATTGTTGACTGTCGTTACTGTATATACATATTCCATTCCAAGTGCTACTGTCGTGTCGGTATAGCTCGTGTCAGTTGTTGATTCAAGTAATTCAACATGATTAGAGCCTGCCGTTTTGCGGTACACATTGTATTTTGCTGCTCCTTCTGCTGCATCCCATGTAATCGTCGCTGAACTGTTTTCAGGATCGAACGATTGGTCGGAAAGTGTTAAAGTAGATGGCGCCAATAAGATCGGTGTTAATTCTAAACCGTTAGCGATACCTGTTGAACCACCAAAGTGGATATTAAATTGTCCATCGGTAATGCCGACTTCTGGAATTAGCTTTTCCGTAGACCCTTTGCTTGGTGCATTCGCACTACCATAGTCTGTTCCTTCAATAGTAATGTCTGTACGTGCACTTCCGATGAAATCTGCGACATAAATTTTCACAGCGTACAGTCCGTTCGGTAGGTCGACATTAAAATCCCAACCATTACCAAAATATCCGATCCAGTCACGTTGGACTAAATCATCGCCACCACGGTCACGCCAGATCACTCCATCGGTACTTGCAAGCCCGTAACCACGTTCTTTCGTATAAAGTGTGTCAGGTGTCACCTCAGTAAAACCTTCTGCTACTGGTGTGCCAGCCGGACCGAAATCATATTTATATGCAGCTTCTTTCGTCGTAATTTGAACTGGCTCAGATTGCTCTGACTCACCTTTACCGTTTATAGCGGTAATCACGATATCATAAGCATTGCCTTCTTCTAAACCAGTTACGTTCAACTGTGGAGTGGTCGACGTGCTAATCAACTCGTAATCTGACTCACTCGTAAGCTTTCGGTAGATTCTGTAAATATCGGCACCTTCAACCGGAGCCCACGCTACCACTGCACCTGCATTACTAACGTTTGAAACCGATACGCCAGTTGGTTTCTTTGGTACTGCTGCGGGTGCTTCGATATCCGCTACATAGTTTGCTAGCGGTGTATCAAGCTCCTCAATACCAGTTGATAGTATTCTAGCAACTTGAATCGCACCGTATTCCTGGAAGTGAGTGTCATCAGCTCGTCCATCTGGATACGCCTCATAAATCCCTGCGTCGAAATGCATAAACACAGCAAGCGATCCTTGTGGGCCAATTTCGTTAAAATAAGCACGACTGCTTGCACTTAGATCAACGAGCAGCACATCTAAATCTTCTGACACTTCCTTCATCCCTTGGACATATCCTGGAAAACTCTCATTGAAAACACCAGTTGCCGAATTAAAATCACGACGGTTAACCGGTGTGACAAGAATCGGAATCGCGCCACGCTGGCGGACACCTGTAACGTATGTTTCTAAGTACTCTTTATAATCTTCGACATTTGTGTATCGTTCTGGAACACTTTGCGTCGCATCGTTATGGCCAAATTGAACAAGTAAGTAATCATTTGGCTTAATTTCGCGTAAAATAGTATCTAAGCGACCTTCTGAGTAGAAAGTTCGTGAGCTTCTGCCACCGATCGCCTGGTTATCAACCGTTACATCGTCCGTAAAATAACGGTCGAGCATCTGGCCCCAACCAGCTTGCGGTTTCCAGTATGGATCATACGTTTGTGCAGTTGAATCACTCGCTACAAATACTGTCGGGTGATCGGCTGCACTGCGTTCTGGCAGTTCCGTTATTGAAATGGCATTAATCTTTGCATTTGAGCCAGTAAGCTCAACCTGTAATTGCCCATCAATTAATGCAATTTCAAAATCACGCGTCGTTGTCTCACCAGAATTTAATGACGCATCCTGGATTTTTTGGATTTGCTCCACCTTCACGCCTGTTACCGAAGCATTCTCTGTATCCCCAATCACAACGTCCACTGCATAATCACCCGCAGGTAGATCTACTAGAAATGCTGTTTCGGTAAAAGACACAAAATCCTTCTGTAACGCTTCACCGCTGTCACGATTAGTTGAAGTTACTTTGGATCTGTCTGCAAAACCATAGCCCAATTCCTCACTATAAACCGTTTGATCCGAAACCTTCGTATAGCCAGTTGCTACTTCGCCATCGTCCGTTCCAAAGTCAAAATGCTTCTCAAGTGGAGCCTCTTCCGCCAGAACTGGAATCGTCGTAAACGGAATGCTCGTTGCAACTAACAATAGACTAAGAAAAATTGCAAAATATTGCTTTATTGGAACTAACCCCTTCGCCATCTTCTGAAACCCTCCTACTTTTATTAGTCTAGTAGATTCTACGATGTGACTTTCAGCATCCTCCCAAGTAAACGCTAAAGCGCCTACAGCAAGAACTTTCCACCCCTCTCCGTTTGCGCACAATTGTTAAAGCGCTTACATTAGTAAATGTTAGCACATTTTGTTCGAACGGATAACATGTAGAAACAGAGGTATCTGTTAACAAATCAGAGAATGGTCCGACAGGCGTCGAAATATGGAAAGGTTTGGATGCTGGAATTTGGATAGGTGTGTCGAATTTGGAGATATCGCTTCGTTGACATATGGTAATAAGAAAAGCGCAGTGCGTCGCTTAGAAACGTAGCGACTGGAGCGAATCAACTGAGATAAAGGAATCATGCCCCGCGTACGGGTATATCGACGTTGGACGACAAGTCCGCTTTTAGTCGACCTTCCATAAAACTTGAATCGATGATGACTTATTGTAAGGCGATTCATGAAAGTCGCTTATTTTTTGACGCGCGGAGCTAGACACTTGTACAAATTTATATACTTTCTTATCTTGGAAAAAAAGCCTACCTACATTAAAATAGATAGACTTCATTCCATTCACTCCCAAGGATAACTTAATCCCCATTGCCCACGAATTTCATCCATCATTTTCATAATTTCATAGGATTCGTTGAGTGAAATTACCGAGCTTTCTAATGCGCCTTCATGCAAACATCTGCCTACCTCTTCCGCCTCAAAGGCATAACCTTTTGCTTGTCGGTCATCCTCAAATGTTTCGATTTCCTCATTACTATTGTTATAAAGTGTCGCTGATTTAGCTCCTATGAAGTCCGGAATAACAATGTAACCTTCTGCCCCATGAATGATTGCTTCATTTTTCAACCGTAGTTGAATGCCTCCATTTAATTGTGCTGCTTTTCCTGATGGATAGGACAGCAATACAGAGAAATGCTCGTCAACAGCTGTTTCACCAATATGCGCTGTACTGGCTATATTATCAGGCTTTGATCCTAGGATCATCGACGCGAATGAAACAGGATAAATACCTGCATCAAGCAGCGCGCCACCACCGAGATTCTTATTTAATAATCGCCAGTCTGGATCCCATGGGGCTCGGAAACCAAAGTCCGCTTTCACGAGTCGAACATCGCCAATTTTTCCACTGTCAATCCATTCTCTTACCTTTACAATTGGTGGTAAAAATCTCGTCCACATTGCTTCCATTAAAAACAGCTTCTTTTCTCTTGCGAAGCTAATTAGTTCCTCTAGTTCTTGTGCATTCATCGCGAATGATTTTTCACATAGCACTGCTTTTCCTGCACGCAAGCAAGTTAATACATTTTCTTTATGAAAAGGGTGTGGTGTTCCCACATAAACTGCATCTACTTCTGGGTCTTCTGCCAGCTCCTGATAACTACCATAGCTTCTGGATATAGCAAAGTTATCCGCAAATTTTTTAGCACTTTCATTTGTCCGTGAACCAACCGCAACTAACGCCGCATTTTTTGCATACGCTAAATCCTTGGCAAACGTATTGGATATGCCTCCTGTGCCAATAATCCCCCACCTTACCTTAGCAACTGCCATATAATCTCCTCCTCATTTATATTCATTCCCCATACTTCCGTAGTCATAAGATGTCTATTGCTATTATCTCATCTATTTGGCTATAGTAAAACCAGATAGCTAAATTACTCCGACTATCGATGTGTTCGTTCTGATTTCTTATTCAGGATTTCTTATTTAGATCAAGCATCTTTTCCTAATTGATCATATCTTGAAAATCAATAATCCGGTCACTTATTCGCTGTAATAGTTTGTGATCATGACTGATGGCGAGTACACCAATTTGACGTTCTCTAGATATTCGACATACGATTTCCCAGAGCTTTGCTTGTGTAACCGAATCTAGCATTGTCGTCATTTCATCTGCAATCAAATACTTTGTATCGTTGCAAAGTGCGCGAGCTAGACAAAATCTTTGCAGCTCTCCACCTGATAATTCACTTGGCCAACGATCGAGCCATTCCTGTTGTATACCAAGCTCATCCAACAATAGGCTCTTATCCATGTTACTCTCTGCCAACACTTTTTTCATTTTCCACATCGGGTTTATTGCCTTTTCAGGATGTTGCCAAACAAGTTGGACTGGGTAAATGCTACTTGGTTTTCCAGCGATGTTTACATCACCATGCAAGGCTTTTTCATAGCCAGCTAAAACCTTTGCCAGCGTTGATTTGCCTGAACCACTATACCCTTGCATACCAACGATTTCTCCCGGACGAATCGTAAGCGATACATCTTTGAAAAGATACGGACTTGCTTTATATTTAAAGCTTAAACCTCTTGCTTCAAATGATTGTTGACCATTCAATGAATTATCAAGCTCGGGTGGCTTATTTTCCTTTTCGAAGAACTGGTTTTCAGGAAGACAATTCCATAATTTTCTCGTAAAAGGATGCTTCAACTGCTCGCCTTTTCCAGAAAAGGCTTCGACACTTGCTTCTTCGATCGTTTCTCCTTGATTAAACACAACTACTTTATCCGCAATCGATAAAGCGGTTGTAATATCATGGCTGATAAACATTATTCCCTTGCCGCTATTCGCTAACTGCTTTAGAGCCTTTGTGGATTGTGATAAGACTGTTGGGTCTAGGCCTGGCGTTGGCTCATCAGCAATAATTAGCGACGCTGCGCTAACCATTGCAGTTGAAAGTAACACCCGCCTCGCCATCCCACCGGAAAGTTCGAACGGATATCGATTTGCTTTGTCTTCCGGCAAACCAACACGCGTAAAGATTTCTTGCTGCACGCTCTTCTTTTCCTTACCGTTCACTGCTTCTTCCACTTGTTTTCCAACTTTCATTAATGGATTAAGTGCTTCAACCGACTGGGGGATGTAAGCTATTTCCGTCCCACGCACTTCCCGCAACAACGCATCTGTCATCCTGTTACCTTTATAGTTAAGATCACCTTGCCAGCTGGCATGCTCTGGTAAAATACCGAGCACGGCACTTGCAAGTAAGCTCTTTCCTGACCCACTAGCTCCAACAATCGCGACGATTTCACCTGCATGGACCGTAACGTTTAAGTTGTTGATGACGGTTATGGTTGTTTCTTTTAAACCCTTTTGATAAGTACGAAAAGAAAGCGAGAAGTTTTTCACTTTTAGAAGGGCTTGATTGGATTTTGCTTGCTGTTTCATCGGCTTCTTCTCCTTGTTATTTTTGACGATTAAAAGGATCTAAATAGACTTGTAGATTCTTTCCTAAAAGATCAAATAAACCTACCATGATTAATAACGAAAGCCCCGGGAAAAAAGCAAGCCACCACATACCAACAGAAAGATAGCGCATCGATTCGGATAAAATAATCCCGATGGCTGGTTGCTCTGGCGGAAGGCCAAAACCTAAAAATGTAATAGCCGCCTCATGTAAAATCGCATGTGGGAATAATAACAAAAAGCCAACAACTAGTTGCGAGCTAATATGTGGCAGCATATGGTGCTTAGCAGTCCAAAGCTTGGATTTTCCTAATTGACGAGAAACACCGACATATTCAGTCCGATTAATTTGCATCATTTCGGCTCGTAGTACTCTTGTTAACGAGGGCCAGTGCGTTAGAGCAAGACCAATGATAACCCCTTGATAGCCACCACCGCATGCAAATGAAATTAACAGTAATAAGACAAGATGTGGAACACTTAAAAATAAATCTATTAATCCCGTGACCATCCGGTCGATGACAATATTCCAAGAAGCAAGTACACTCAACGTTAATGCAATGATAGTACTAATAAAAGCAGCTAATATACCGACTGCCATGCTTAGTGAAAGTCCTTTGATCGTCCTAGCAAACATATCCCTTCCTAGCCAGTCAGTCCCAAATAAATTCATTATTGATGGCACACTATTTTTGTTATCCAAGTTAATACCGATTTGTTGTTCTCCAATAAAAATGCCTGTTGTGACAATTGCCAAAAGAATCGCTACAGCACTAGCGATAAAAAGTAATGTACGCTGTTTTTTAGAAATAGAAACTTTTAGGCTCATGCGTAATCACCCCTCTGAATGCGAGGGTCTATCACTTTATATAGGAGATCTGCAAGCGTATTGCCAACAAATACAAAAACAGCACTAACTAAGACAATACCTAATAATAGAGGCACATCCCCGCCTAAACCGGCTTTGACAACGGCTTGTCCTAGTCCTGGATAGGAAAAAACCTGCTCAGCTAAGACAGCACCACCGAATATTTCGCCAAACGATGCAAAATGCAAAGAGATCGCTGGCAGAGAAATATTTCGAATAACATGAAGTGAAAGTAATGCTAACCCCTTTATCCCCTTTGCTTCTGCAAAGCGAATATATTCACTATTTAAGACATCAATTAGCTTTTGTCTCGTATGTAAAGCGATGTTAGAAACTCCAACAATACTTAATGTTAAAACAGGCAAGCAAAGGTGCTGCAACTGCTCTAGTAATGACACATCTTCTGCTAGTATCCCCGCTGGTGTTCCTAATCCTACTGGAAACCAACCAAGCCATACAGAAAAAAACATCAATAAAAGCAATCCTACCCAAAATGCCGGTGTCGAAGCTAACGTATAGCAATAGCTCTTAATAAGGTAATCTATCCACGTGCCCTGCTTCATTCCGGCAATGATGCCAAGGGTGATCCCGAGTACTCCGGATAGTATCCACGCTAATCCCATTAAAGCAAGAGTAGCGAGCAATCGTTCACCGATGACAGCAGTAACAGGAGCCCGGTAAATAAGCGATGTCCCTAAGTCACCTTGTAGTACGGATGACGCCCAGTTGATAAACTGTTCAGGCTTGGACTCGTTCAATCCCCAGTAATTTGCAATCGCTTCTCGTTGTTCTGGTCCAACCCTTGTCATATCTGCCCCAATATAAGATTGAACTGGATCAATCGGTGAAAAACTCATCAGCGAATAGGAAATTGCACTCACTGCCACTAGTAATAATATAAGTGCTATACTTTTTCTTAAAACAAAAGGTAATACGTGTTTGCTAATCACTTTACTGCCTCATTTCTATTCTTTCCAATGCCAATCTAGAATAAAATCAGTAATCGGCCAACCATGACCATGAGGTTGCACCTTTTGCTCACCGATTTCTAGGTTTTCATTTACAAAATATAAATGGTCCAGATTCACGAGCCATGCCCACGGTGCATCACCTTTTGCAGATAACCCGGTTTCACCATCCCATTGCGCTTTTTCCCACCACGTATTCGCTTCATCCTGTGTGGTTGCTCGCAACGCTTTTTCCATATAATCATCGACAACCGGATTTGAATAATAGTTGGCATTATAATAGCCAATGCCTCTAGTACTGCTGCTATTAAGATGATACATTTCAATCGGACTATGGCTTCCCCAGCCCATCATAACAGGATGAGCATACATTTTCCGCTCAATTTCACTCCAGTTTACCCCTTGGGCTGTAACGTCTATTCCAAGCGGCTTCATCATGTCTGCAAAAGCAAGTGACAACGATTGCCGAATTTGGTCACCTGCGGGATAAAGTAAGGTAAAGGAAGCTTCGATGTCCTCTTTCTCTCGTATACCATTATCCTTTACCTTCCATCCTGCATCTTCTAGCATTCGTTTGGCTTCTTCTATATTATTGTCATTTATGATTGTGCTTTCATTCCACCAAGGCAGTTGATCTACAACAGAGTAAGCCGGTGATCCAAAGCCATTTAATACCCCTTCTACTAGTGCTTGTCGATCGATTCCAAGATTAATTGCTTTACGTATCGCCACGTCAGCTGTAACATCATTGCCGATTGGCAATCCATCTTCTGTTGTCTCTCCACTCGGCACAAAAGGAAGCATTACCCCTCGATTATCTACCGATTCTAATTGAACTAATTGCATGCCATCAATTTTTTCGTTGCCAAGCGTAGCTGGAACAGAAACAATGTCTACATTTCCCGCCTTTGCAGCAGCAAATGCAGCATCTTCCGATAAAAAAAGAAATGTAAGCTTCGAAAAAGATGGCTTTTTCCCATAATAATAGGGGTTTTCTGTCACGATAATTTGTTGTCCTTTATCCCATTGAGCTAATTGATATGGACCAGAGCCAACAGGATTTTCCTTATAGATATCACTATAGGCATGTTCAGGGACGATTCCGGTTGTTACTAACGTGTACACAAAAGTAGAGTCTGGCTCATGCAAAGTAATCTGAATCGTGTAGTCACCTGTCGCTTCTATTTTTTCTATATTGTTCAAATCGACAACAGAAGCACTATTTTTAGTTGTTTCATATGTAAAGACAACATCGGTAGCATCAAGTGGTTCACCATCTGAAAACTTAACATCGTCTCTTATTTTCACCGTATATAATAAACCATCTTCACTTACCTGATAGTTTTCTGCTAAATCATATGTCACCTGGAAATCCTTATCATATTTTAATAACGTACTTTGAAATAGAGGGTTACCATACCGCCCCCACCCTAATGTTGGATCAAATCCATCTTCCGGCTCACTACCAACAGCCAGTATCAATTCGTCCTTAGTATCAACATCGGGTTGTGAATCTTGTATTTCGCCTTCTTCAAGTCGGGCTGAACATCCAATTAATAAATATATCAAAAAAAACGTAATTATCTTTTTCATAAAGCTCTCCTTCTAAACACATCTACCTATTATCATAGATTGAATCTACTAGCTTGTCTAGATGACTTTGATAGTTCGGGACGGTTATCCTACTCGAAAACGTATCTGGCACTACAGAAAAAAAGCAAGAGAATCAGCTCCTGCTTCTACACGTATTTTTCAAATTCAGCTATCGGTAATGGCTTGGCAAAGTAATAGCCTTGCATTTCCTGACAGTCCATCTGTTTTAACTTTTCAAATTGCTCGATGGTCTCTACACCTTCTGCAACGATGTTTAATTTCAATGCCTTTGCTAAGTTTATAATCGCTAATACAATATCCGCATTGTCGTCATCTTCTTGTAGGTTAGCTATGAATGTACGATCAATTTTAATTGTATCTGCTTTAAATTTTTTAATGTAGAGCATGGATGAATAGCCTGTTCCAAAATCATCAATTGCTATCTCTATACCTAGTTCTTTTAATTGTTTTATATTTTCTTGTACACCTAAATCATTTTCGATAATCGCAGATTCAGTAATTTCAATTTCTATGTTTTGAGGATTTACCTTGTGCAATTCAACTATTTTCTTAACCTTCTTGTGTAAATCAATTTGCATGAATTGAACTGTGGAGAAATTAATAGATAATTTCAAATCTGGTTGTCCATCTTCCTTCCATTTCATTAATTGTTTACACGCAGTTTCAAATATCCATTCTCCTAATGGTACAATTAAACCCGAATTCTCTGCTATCGGTATAAATTCATTAGGAGAAATCATACCAAGCTTTGGGTGATTCCAACGAACCAAGGCTTCTGCCCCAACGACTTTAAGATCTACTGTGCGAACTCGAGGTTGATAGTATAAAGTGAATTCATTAGACTTTACTGCGTTTCTTATATCATTTTGAAGTTGAAAGGTTCTTTCGTTTATTTTTTTCATTCCATTGTCAAATCTTCTGAATGTGTTTTTACCTGCATGTTTTGCTTCATACATGGCCATGTCTGCATGCTTCAATAATGAATCGATATCTTGCCCACCATCAGGGTAAGTAACAACACCAATACTCGCCGTAATAAAGAACTGGTAATTACAAATGTCAAATGGTTGACTAAACAGATCAATTATATTATTTGCAAGATTCTCCGATTGTCTGTTGGGTGTATGCCTTAGCAGAATGACAAATTCATCTCCACCCATTCTGGCAACTTCACCATGTTCATTAACTTGTTCTCTCAATAGAATGGCTATATTTTTTAATAACATGTCCCCTACATAATGCCCTAAGCTGTCATTTACGAATTTGAAGTTGTCCAAATCAAGAAATAGCACAGAAAAGCTTTCACCCTTAGCTATCTGATTTGCTAACAATTCATCTAATCCTCGTTTATTTAGAAGGCTTGTAACATCATCATGAAATGCTAGGTGTTGAATCGTTTCATACGATTTTTTTTGAGATGTAACATCTCTCAAATTCACTACGATTCCTTTTATATTTGGATTATCAATTAAGTTAGTTGAAACCAATTCAACATGCAGCAATTTGCCGCTTTTATCCTTAATTCTTATCTGACTATGATTTGCTTTATTAGGAGCATTCAAAACCTCTTTTAGCCTTTCTCTTCCATATTTTACATCTTCATCACAAATAAAATCTACTGCAGGATGACCTGTAATGTCTTCTATGTTATATCCTAGTTTGCGCTCAATTGAAGGGCTTAAGTACGTAATGATGCCTTGTGCATCTACAATAGCAATCATATCATAGGAATGCTGGACCAATGAACGAAATTTCTCTTCACTTTGCTTCAATTCCAGTTGTATTTCTCTAGTTTCGGTGATGTCTTGAATCGTACCAACTAAGTATATCGGTTGTCCTTGCTCATTGTAGGTAATCTCTGCTTGTTGGTAAACAAACCTTTCGACTCCATCTTTACGGATAATGCGGTGATTCAAGCTGTATACTTTTCCTTCTAAAGCTTCGTTCGTTTTTTGATCAACAAATTCTTTCTCCTCAGAAGGAACAAAAGTCAAAAAGGATTGATAATCTGGCATGATATTTTCAGGCGTAACACCAAAAATGCGGTAGGTTTCTTTCGACCAGTGTATTTTGTTTTCAACTAAGTCTGCTTCCCAGCTACCTATGTGTGCCATCCTCTGAGAAACGGCTAATAGAGCTTCACTTTTTCGTAGCTTTGCTTCTTTTTCTTTTCTTGCTGTTACATCTGTCCCAACAGCTAGAATTGCGTTATCACCTTTATATGTTATTCTTTTTCCAAGGATTTCAATGAACAACTTTGCTCCGTCTGGCCGAACCATTTGATATTCAACAATCCGAACAAGATCTTGCTTCTTAAGAAATTCTAACCTGGAGTTATATACTGCTTTACTTGTAGGATGCATAAACTTCTCAATAGGCTGACCGATTAGCTTGTCTTTTGATCCTAAACCTGAAAGCTTAACAGCAGCTGTATTTACGTAAACAATATTTCCAGCTTTGTGGATCAGCATAGGATTAGGAGAGGTTTCGACCACATTTCGATAAAGGCTTTCACTATCCTTTAATTTCGTTTGTTGTCCTTCAATTATTTTAAATAAACGTCCTAACAATATAGCTATTACGAGTGAGATTAACGTTAAGCCGCTGTGGTTTATGGCACGATTATATAAATCAATCTCATATAAGCTACGGAGGACAATCAATCCCCAAATGAAATGTATTGCATTAATAGAGATAATTCCGATAATAATCCCTTTTTTATCATAATAAAAACAAATATAAATAATAGGGACGAGAAATAATAGGTAAATGGAAAGTGGAGTTTTTGGGAAAAGCAAGTGTTCTATACTAATAGGCACAATTGCACTAACAACAATCAGGATAAATAATGTAACATGAATTTTTCTGTTCTGGTCAGACATGCTTGTTCCTCCTAGCTGTCAAAAACAAAGATGGATTCATTAGCTTTTATTGTTTACCTTCCCTTTCATAATTATAATCAAACGCGGGGATGGTTGAAACAATTGGTAGGTAACATAACGTATAATTTAAATATATCTACCAACAATAAACGAATCGGCAAGCATATTAACTGATTATTGAGGTGTTCTGATGGGATATATTAATCATAATGTTGAGCTTACTTCAGCTGAAATCGCAAATCTTTGGACGCAATACATAAATGATTCATCATCGATATGTGTTCTTACACATTCCATTGAACATGCAAAAGATGAAGAAATTAAGGATATACTCGTATTCGCACGCAGTCTTGCAGCAAATCATATTGAACAACTGACAAAAATTTTTCATCAAGAAAATTTTCCTGTACCAAAAGGTTTTTCAATAGAGGAAGATGTGAATATTGAAGCCCCAGCCTTATTTACCGACACATTTATGTTGGTCTATATGCATGTGATGACATTACTTGGTTTGACAGGATACGCTGGTGCTGTAGCTACATCATCTCGGTCCGACCAAATAAAGTACTTTATTCAATGCAATACCGAAACGATGGAACTGTATGAACGGATTGCACATGTGATGCTGAAAAAAGGAATTTATAGTAAACCACCAAGAATTAATACACCCGACAAAGTTGATATTGTAAATAATCAACAGTATCTATCTGGCTGGTTAGGTAATAAGCGACCACTCAGTGCTATTGAGATCAGTGATGTAAGCTTTAATATGGTAAAAATTATTGTTAAAGTTGTATTGGAAATTGGTTTTGCCCAAGTCTGTGAAACAAAAGATGTTCAAAAATACTTTCAAAGAGGAAAAAAAGTGTGTGAGAAGCAGTTCGCTTCCCTTAGTTCTGTCTTAACTAAAGGGGGATTAGCTTCACCTTCTTCATGGGTATCTGAAGTAACGGATTCAACAATCCCTCCTTTTTCCGATAAATTAATGTTAAACCACATTGTTATACTTGTTTCGGCAGCAGTCGGTTATTATGGAGCCGGAATGTCTGTTTCCCAAAGAAGAGACTTAGCGTTTGAATACACTCGCCTTATCGCAGAGGTTGCGTTATATGCGGAGGATGGTGCCGAATTGTTGATCAAACATGGATGGCTGGAGCAACCACCATTAGCAGAAGACCGAGAAAATTTAGCTAGTAAATAACAAAAGTGCAGAGCGCCGGTTATCGACGTACGGAATGGGACTCGAAACAATAAAATCACTTGTTTCTGCGGTGTATATTCATTGTAGCTTTCCTTAGTGCGATTACTCGCCCCACCGAAAACATTTGGACTGAGCCGTAGGACCAGAGTATGCTTCGAAGCGTTACCTCGCACGAAGAAAATTGCATTGTATTTTCGATGGAGTAAGGAAACATGCCCCTGCATAAGGGGTATGTCGACGTTGGACGACAAGTCCGCTTTTAGTCGACCTTCCTTAAAACCTGAACCGATGTTGACTTATCGTGTCATGAGGTGAGGGAAGTCTCGCTAGTCGCTGGCGCTCGGAGCTGGCCGTGGCTAATGCTTAATCTTATCCACATTTAGTATATTTTATAATTTCCTGCAATATAAAAAGTGCAAGACCTCTCAAAGTGTCTCGCACCTCCCATCGTATTTTATTTCTTTTTTTGACGATAAAGATCCATTGATTTATATCCCTTTGATAAAACATCGACCATTTGTGCTTGACGCTTTTCACGTGTTTTCTGCTGCTTCGCGGAGAAGATAAAACGAGCCCAATCCCTTTGGTAACCTGGTGTTAGTTCTTGATATGATTCGAGTTCACTCGGATGATCTGCTAATAGCGTCTCGATATCTTTCATATGATCCTCATAATCAGCTACACACTGACTTGCTGCCG
The DNA here is from genome assembly GCF_045635475.1 of Radiobacillus sp. PE A8.2. NCBI lineage: Bacteria > Bacillati > Bacillota > Bacilli > Caryophanales > Bacillaceae > Radiobacillus > Radiobacillus sp. PE A8.2. Next base: position 28,065 of record NZ_JBJGXI010000019.1, read on the forward strand.
ATGATTTCTTAGCTTTTTTCTTTTCATGCTTTAATCCTATGACAGTAAATGCATCGTCCATACTTACCATCCGTGAAAATTTGATATCGCTATCTAACACATATCCATCTTCGTCTACTTTCATTGCTGGAAATATATCATCTCTGTGAATGAACGTATCATAACGCTTGTTCCCTTTTTTGGGATACGCAAAAAACAAGTATCCTTTTTCCAGTAATTGTTGCTGATTGATAATGTTTTGCGTATGGTTAACCATGTCTTGAACCGTTTCTACAAAAATGAAAATCGCATCATGTTCGCAAGATAAATCATTCTTATATTCATCAAACAAATGATACTCACTCGGTTGGTGAAGTACGGCCAAATTTTGATATTTATTCAGGTTTAACTTATCAATAATTGTCATAGCATACTCCTTGCCAGGTCTGATTCATCCGTTAACCTTTTATTTTTTTAAATAGCTCTTCAACGCATTCAAATCTTTCACACAAGCTTTCTTGAATGCCCCCGCCATCATCTTCCCGAATAATTTAGACAAGCCGGTAAGTCCGTTTATCTCACCATCTAAAGTAACTTCTGTATGATCATCAGATGCTGTGACTATGTATGTGAACACAAATTCACCTTTCCCCATTGATCCTTTTGTACCATCACAACGAAGGACAAGTTTATCTGGTTCACGGAGCTCGACAACTTCAAAATGTTCGGATGCTTCTTTTCCATACATTTTTCTTGTTTCCATCCACTCGCTCCCCACTTGCATCGGTCCCTGATCCAATCTTTCCATACTTACCAAGCCTTGCATCCATTGCTTAGCAGAATCCAGGTCCAGTAAGCTTGTGTATACTTTTTGTTTAGGAACTTGAAAAGTTTCTTTCGCTTCAAAACGAATACTCACGTTACCTACCTCCTTAGAAATCCTTTTTTAGAGTATAGCATACATCAAAAGATGCCAGACCCATTAGCATCCACAAGGCCTAGCACTAACCTGATTCCTACCATATTCATCTATCCCAATTCCAAAAAGCAACCTCATCCACATCTATATACTTTACCCATGATTCTTCACGAAGTTTCAACACTTCCTTCGTTGGTCCTGTGATAACAACACCATAATGCAAAAATCCATTATTTTCAAGATAATCTATACGCTCCGATAAATTGAGTCGGCCGAATGTAAGGTAATCTGTCATGTTTTCATGCTCTTTCAAAAATCGCAGTGTTTTCAAGAACTGCTGATGCAAAATTTCTTCGTCACCTTCTTCATAGTCTGGTGACACATAACCCTCTGAAACTGTTTTACTCCAGAAAGGACCCTCTTCTTCCTCATGAGAAGTTAGAATCATATCGTCTTGATGCCAAATAGGATAACTCGGAAAACCAATTGGTTCACTAAAACTATTCCAGTCTGTCTCCTTTCCAGTGTCGACAGCTAGCCATAATAATTCCATGTCTTTTTCTTCAAATAAACTTAAAACCTGCTCCGTGCCGATTAATTCAGAGAAAGATAAATAAGCAGATACGACGGTTCCTTCAGGTAATTTTTCTAATTGTTCCCAATCCGCTTCACCTTGATCTGTAGATGCGGGGTGGATAAATTGTGGTCTGTTTTGTGAGATTGTCCCATAATGTTTTTCTTCAGGGATACCTATCTTTGAAAAAATGAAATTGACATTCATTTCACCGACTTCTATTCTTTCATCGCCTACTCTTTTAGTCATTTCCCTCGTTGCCGTCATACTAAAATAAGCATTTGTATGCGTACTCGTGTGTCCCATATAGCCATAGGGATCAGTAACGGTTAAGGTATGATCAATGATACTTGCTAACACTTCATTCCGGTCCGGTGTCCCCCACGCATAGTAAATCGAAGTGAATATTGAAGCAACAATCGTAAATAAAACAAAGATAGCAAGCGCAAAAAAAGCAGTTTGTACCCTCGCCTTCCATTTGCCTCGTCTTAGTATCTTCTTTTGTTTCTTCTGATTAATTTCGCTAGTTTCATCACCCTGATTGTCTTCTAGAAACTCATGATAGCTCTCTAGTTTATCTAATTCTTTTTCAAAATCTTCTATTTCCGCGTCTGTCAGCTCACCCTTTTCATAGGCTGCTAGTTTTCTCTTAAATTCATCACTCATTTTCTCCCGCCTTCCTCCGTCTGATCGCTTGTCTTCCACGAAATAACAATACTTTATAGTGGCTTGGCTTGACGCTCATTACTTCCGCTGCTTCCTGCTGTGTTAATCCATGAAAATCGTGCAATAAAACCGCGTACTTATGCTTTTCCGGTATATCATCAAGCAATCGCACAATCTCCTCAATTTCTTCATTTGCTACGAGATCATCTAAGATATATTTCTTTTTATCAAAGATCCCGGTGAAAAATTTATCATCTTTTATGACAATTCTTTTTTGTTTACGATAGTGGTCAATATATGCACGATAAGCAACAGTGAACAGCCACGTTTTTATCGATTTGCCTTCATAAACTTCAAGCGTTAAGTGCGCCCGAAAAAACGTTTCCTGCACTAAATCTTCAGCAGTATAATGATCGTGACAAAGGGAGAGTAGAAATCGATATATATTTTGAAAGTACATGTTATATATGCTATCTATATTTTCTTTCATCTGCTCCCCCCTCACCTATAAAACGGATAACATCGGAAAACGTAACAATAATTTTTTGATTTGTTGAAAATAAAAACGGCACCTAACCCCCGATTGTGTTCTACACTATCATGGGCTAGTGTGACTGACGTACCGAGAGTGAAATATCTATAATAGATGGTACGATTCTTCAATCAGCTTTCTACAGATCGTCTAAATTAATCACTCTTCCATTTTCTGCATGTATACCGTATTGACAATCCAATTTTCCACATAAAATATATTGTTTGTGGTCAAAATCATATACATAATAGGGCTTAAGCTGAAGCAATCCTTTGATTTTTTCATACGCTTCATCTATTGTTATTATTGCCTGTTCAGATGTTTGAAATTGTTCAAAGATCTCTATCATTAGTTGATTATCTATGTAATTTATTGCCTTTAGGCTTTTAGCATCAATCAGGATTTTTATTTTCCTCTGAAATAAACGATGATCCTTATGATTTCTCCTTAATGTTGCGTGAATATAGCCTTTATCACGATGTAGCGTTTTCAGCTTCCATTTTCCCGTATCATTTGGGTATTCTTGTCGTAATAGGTCTTTGACTACGATCTCACATTTATCTTGTTCTAATTCTGTTATTGGAAATGAATCAGGAGATGGCTCAAGTAAAAATGCTTGTTCTGGTTGTATCTCCTCAATCCAAATAATTTCTTTTTTATTAAATGGTTGACTCATTGGCTCTTCCCAATATAAAGTTTTTTCCATTGTCGTATACGATCTCACATCTACTATCCATTCAAATGGTATCGTCGATGTCCCCTCATTCGTAATGTAAATCTCTTCAATAGCAAATATAAAAACTAGTTTCTTCTGCTCATAGGTGGGAAATTCAACTAGTTGTAATTGTTTCTTTGCTATATTCTCCACTTTTCTAAAAGAAAGTGTATACTTTTCTTCTCTTACCTTCTCTCTAGAAGGGAATTGACCTTGATTAGCGAACATGGTGAGCTTTCCTTCGTGATTAAATTTGACTACAATCATCCCCGATGGCGACACCTCTATACCTTCATAGTATTCTTTAAATGTAAGTTCTCCTTCTTCTTCTTTATGAAATTGAAATTGCTTTTCATAAGCAAGACCTGTTTCTTCTTCAATCCATCTAATCACTTGATTTTTACCCTGACTAGTAAACGAAATTCCATCTTTCACATATGTCTTGCCCATTACAAAAATAATGCTCTTAATCTTTCGCGAATGTATATTAATCTCAACAACCGCTGTACCTTCTGGATTTGAATCATCATCCTCTTGTTGGGTTACATGATTAGGAAACCATTCCATGCAAAGTACATATTCCGTCTCGTTGAAGATGTTAACATTCTGATAAAAGCTATGTCGTTCTAAATAATAATCATCTAATCCTAATTTTGTCCTTGTAAAATCAACAAATTCTTGTATTCTACTATCCATCATTTCACCTTGTTTCCAAATAATCTAATGGTGCGTTATATCCTTTTCAAGCAAATCTTTGTTCGGCACTCTTTTGATAAACATAAATTTCAGATTCGAAATCATCTCTCGTAATATAGCGGTCATTTTGATATTCGAACAAAAAGAAGCTTGCTCTATAAGCATGTATGTAATTTCAAACAATTTCGAACAGCTTTATTAAACTTATTTCCTTCTTGATCATATGCTGCCGTTAAATTTGACGATTGATATGCTTTTTTACCTGTTCTTTTACAATCCTTACAAATATGTAGACGGTGACCCTTGCCACTAAATTTTTCATTAGCACGCGTTCTACCACATACTTTACAGAAATGGCCACGTTTTTTATTTCCCATTTATGAAACTCCTTGTTTTAATAAATCTGCTATATCTATATTACCAAATTCAAATACTATTGGGGGTAATTAATGACTTTAGCATTATTAAAGCAAGGAATGGAAATAATATAAAATCATTCCGGTGACTTGTAAACGGTCAAATTAATCCAACACTCAAATAATTTCTTTTCACTAACTCCCTTTCGTAAGCTCTCGTATCTCCCTTAACACCGGCATTTCCGCTAGCTCTTCCTCTGTTACCAGTTCCCAGTTAATCCCGGTTGGCTTGTCATATGGAGAGTTAGTTTTTCTTAATTCTGTTTCTGTTGCAATCCAATCGACCGTAATATCAAACGGATCCCTAGGAACATCTTGATCGGTTAACTGCGCACTATGGATTGTACCGACGATAGGTATGTCTGCATTACCGAGCTCCCGAATAATCGCATATTCTCTGTCTGCATATCCTTCTCCCTTGCCAACTCTTCTTCCATCCCGATGTAGAGCGACAGAGCCGACAATGAACATATCAATTCTCGGAGCTTCAGAAAGTAAAATTTCTCTGCCATAGGATTTGATATGGGAGAGACTAGCCGCCTTTCTTTCTTCTCCCGCTGGAACCCATTCCGGTTTTACCATGATAAACCCAGCTTTTAATCTGGGAGTTGGTACCAATAATACTTTTCCATCTTTTATGATTTGTGCTCGAATCGGTAATTGTGGCGCATCAGGATTGACCTTTATTACTTCCGCATATTTATAATCTGGAATAGTCGTCACGAACTCGGCAGCACGCTCTGCGCCTTTGAAATTCGGAATCCGGTTTTGCAACGGAAATGGAAATCTACCTAGCTTGTGATCCGTTAAATATTGCCACTTTGACTCACGAATGTCTTGCTTCGTTATCATGAAAAACACCTACTTTACAATTTCTTAACCTACTATTATTTTATCAACAATGTAGGCAATTTCATACAAAGGATAAACAGATGTTCCGTTTAAATTAGATAGAGCGTATGGAGACACATTCGTTTATTTTTATCGAACTTATAATAATTCAGGAATATTTAACCACAACACTTGATAAAATCATAACAGAGGTAAAAAAGGAGGGGTCATAATGCCAAGTGGAACGCATGAGGTGAGCGTAAATAGTCCCATTAATACGATATGGGATTTCGTCAGTGACATGAACAATTGGGCTCCATTAGTACCTGGATATGTGGAACATAACAAACGAAACGAAAAACAATCCACATGGAAATTTAAAGGTGATGTTGGCATTATCCAAAAGAAAGTTAGTATGCAGATTGATATCACCGAGTGGAAGGAGCCAACATTAGTTACTTTTGACCTAAAAGGCTTAAGCGAAAACTTCACTGGGAAAGGATATTTCAAAGCAGAAGCTATTTCCCAAAACCAAACTAAGATGACAGGAAATATTACGATTACTGCAGCTGGTATGACGGGACCTATGATTAACTCGGTTCTTAAATCATTCGTTCCAAAAACAGCGACAGATCTAACGAATAATATCGCTAAAAAGGTGACTAAACTAACACCTGTCTTTAAGTAGATGTGAGAGTGGTACCTGGTATACTCGATTGCTTACGTGGAAGGATCAGGTACTACTTTTTCCTAAAAAGTGTATTTTCAAAAAGTTGGCGAATTAGCATCAAAAAGGTCGATGGGGTGAAAATCCCCGCGACCGCAGTGAAAGCTGTTGCTTCGAAAGAATAATCCTTGCACTCAGAAATTGTGTTTTTCTTTTTCAAGGGTAGGCAATTCTCACATGAGTTAAGGAAAAGTGATTTCCTATTACATAACTGGAAAGATGAACCAACTCTAAGGTTCGCCGCTGACCATTTGGCGACTTTTTTAACAACTTCTATAAACAACAATTTATCATTACTTACAATAACGACTGGTCTTCTTTTTCCATTTAATTCAATTGTCCAAACCTCTCCGCGTTTACCTATTTTACTCATCTTCTTTCCCCCAGAACATTTCTTCTTTCTCTTTTATAATTTGCTCTTTTGGAGGTCTACTATCAAAATAATTATCATATAACTTATTAAGTAATTTTATCCTTTCTCCATTATCCATTTCTTCAATTGCTTTCATAATCTCATCTGCAGTCATTTCATAACCTCCCCTTTTATCTTATATTTGTTTAGTTCGATTATACATTAGACAAAATTTTAATGAAAGATTAGAAGTAAGAACCTGAAATTCTTGTCACTAAAGTAACGAAAAAATTGTCTAACTGGTAGACAATTGTCCACACAGATGTAAGGTACAAAAAAATAACATAGTACTAATTATCAAAATCTAGCATCTTTCTAAACCGTTCGGCCACTTCATCATCAGCTACGAAACCACTTTCTGAAGCAAATGGCAACCAAATCCAATCTTCCCCTCCAACGAATGCAATTCTTGACCATTTATTTATGAAATCAATGAAGTTTTCTCCTAGTTTATAGCCGTGGCCTTCACCATCCTCATGACTCAAATAGACAACCGCCCCATCATTGTCACTCAAATCAAAAGCAATCAAATCACCATTACTAACAGCGTAAAATGCTAACTTATCGTGCCAAACCTTGTCATATTCATCATCCGGGTTAGGAAAAACCTCTTTAATCCAACTTTTCCGTTGCTCCTCAAATAATTCCATCATCTCGAGGTTCCAATGGACTGACCCACTAGTAGCATCTATCAGTTCTTCATCCATGTGAACATCATCTGGCAAAAACCATCGGAAATTTAGATCAGCAGAAAACTCGAGCAACACTTTTCTGAAACTAGTTGGTAGTGCAACACCTAATTTGCGCTCCATCCTCGCTATTTGTTGCATTGTTGCTTGCTTTCCGATAACTAAATCAGGAACATCACCACCAAGTTTCTTTACGCTTTTCGAAATAACATCGATTCGCTTCCGTAGCACATTATAATCCATTCATTTCACTCCTAGTATAGTTCACTTGTAAATTTTGGTATATATTTATATTAAGTATAACAAAATTCTGGAAACGATTGACAACAATTTATTAAGCTATTTATTAAACTATTAATACAAAACAACAAATCTATCGACGCGAAAATAGTAGTTGTCCTAATACTATTCAGATCATCAAAGTGTTTGCATTCTTTCGATGTCTCTGTAATTGCTCTGCACTAATAAGATTTCGCTACCTACTTTTTTGACATTAGAAATACAAAATATCGTATCAGGAATACACGATTAAGTACCAACTACCACGTCTCATATGTTTAATATAATTCAAAAAAGGGCAAAGTCTCTTTATAAGCGAAAAAATAAAGGAGTGATTTGTTGATGCTTTGGACTATAATTGGGGTAATATTACTTATTTGGTTACTTGGATTTATATTTGAAATAGCTGGTGGGCTTGTACACATTTTGCTGGTTGTTGCCTTGATCGTCTTTATTTTAAAAATGATAAGGAGATAAGCTGTATTTCATGATAATTATGATAAGATTTTAAAATCCCACGCGTGCTTTCACGACGTGGGGTTTTTGTTTATTACGCATTAATTCGAGTACTGTTTTTATGAGCAAGTGTGGTTAATGCAACATAAAATGGTTGTACGTTAAATTTCTTACCAAATTCAAACGTATATGTTGATGTTTGCACGTTGTTGGCTTTGTAATAAGGTGATGTTATGTAGTGGATTGTTAGTTCACTATCATCAAATCCAGACCCTGCTGTTTCCATTGACACTTCAAAAATAGCATCCAAGTTAATTGATAGAATTCGAGTTTTCTTTCCAGTAACACCTTGATGGTCAAGTAAGATTAATCGTTGATCCGTAACGATAAACGTATCACGAACTAGCCTAAATCCCATCTCTATTTTCTCTTCTGCCATTAAATATTGACCATATTGATGCTGAAGATCATCAATAGAAACTTCTGAATAATTATTTAAGAAACCATCCATTAAACCCATATGCTTTCACTCTCCTTAGATTAAAAATATCTTCATACCTAATAGTACCAGAAATTTAAGCATACCAATCATCTAATGGTGACTTTCCACACCAGTATTTTCCAACTGTGCTCCACTTTTCAAAAAATCTAGTTCACTTTCAGAAAGCTCTCCTACAACAAATTGCTTTCTTGGCATGATCAGCGATCCATTATTACTTGCATGTACTTTTATATAATATAAGCCATTACTTTCCAATGTTTTAGTTATCGCATACGTTCCATCAGCGGTTTCTTCCGCTTCCTCCATACCAAAATTGACGGTCCCATCTTGTTTCCATATCTCAAAATGAACGAAATCGGCATCGTCTATTTGCTTGCCGTCTTGCGTTAGAACGACCTCAAATGTCGACAACTCCATCGGTTGAAATGTCTCAGGTAGGAAAATATCTGCAACGAGTGGATGCGCTTGTTTATATTTTTCCGCCACATCTGGTTCAAGTACACATCCACTTAACAAGATGCTTAGGATGACGAATGGCAATAAAGCTACTTTATTTTTCACAATGATAAACACCCTTTGTTTTTTCAAATGAGTCAATTTCATAATTACCTTACACGGCTATGAATAGCTAAAAATCAGTTTATGAAATTGACTAAAATTATGCATTAAAAAATCTCTTCATAACAGGAACTCTTTGAATAATAAGCCAATCCATTAACCATACAACAATCATCGATAAACCAACTAGAGGAAAGATAATTCCTAAACCGATTAACAAAATCAGGAAAGGCCACGATTTTCTAATAGGAAGCGCTTTTGGTGATCCTAGTTTACTAGGTTTACGTTTGATCCACAAATAAAATCCACTGCAGACTACAAGTATAATCCCTAGACAGATTAGTAAACTGATGAGCTGATTTATTAATCCGAATTGAGTGCCTTTATGCAAAGTGATGCCCAAAGCTACAATCTTGGCAACGATTCCGTAATGGTCGAATCGATAGTCTGCTAGAACAGCTCCTGAATATTGGTCAATATGAATGGTAGCTTCGTCTTGTGCTTTTGGTGAATAAGCAGATAACGTATACACACCATCTGTCGAGTTAGGAATGTTAATCGTATAGCTAGGGTGCATCCCTTCACGATCCGCAATCGTCACAACTTCATCTATAGGAAGCGGAACAAAACCCTGAAGCGCTGATTTTGGCACGTCTAATTTCTCCGCTGCCCAAGGAACTTCTGCCACATCTTTTGTTTCAACCGTAGAGGTTGGCGCACTTCCTAACCATGTGGAAGGTGGATAACCTACCCCGCTGTTTGTTGCCACGGATTGAAAATTATTTCCCCAAAATCCCGACCATGGTAAGCCCGTTATAATTAAGAAAAACATTCCAGCAGCTAACCAAAATGCAGGTACGGCATGCAAATCTCTTCTAAATATCTTTTTTCCTTTATTAAATCTTGGTAGCAGAACACCGAAAAGATTGAATTTCTTTTTTGGAAACCATAAGTAAAACCCTGTTACAATCAGAACAATTGCCCAACATGCTGCTAATTCAACGATACGGTCGCCAATCGTTCCAGCCATTAATTCACCATGAATCTCTTCAATTTTATTCATTACTCTGTCTGAACTGTTCAATTCACCGATAATATTTCCCGTATAAGGATCAACAAAAATGGTAGATGTACCATGATCTCCGTTTATCGTCACTTCACTTGACCTTGTATCACTTTCACCAGGGCGATATTTCGTTACGAGCGCCTCTGGATATTGTTCTTTAACTATCTCAATTTGCTCAGCAGCTGTGATCCTCTCTTCTTGCGGAGTAACTTGATAATATTGATGATAAAGAGCATGTTCAATTTGCGGCTTAAATAAATAGATGCCGCCAGTTACAGCTAAAATAAACAAAAATGGCGCAAATATAATCCCGGCATAAAAGTGCCATCTCCAGACAGCTTTATAAAGTGATGCCTTTGATTGTTTTTGAAGTTTCTTTTGTGGTTCTATGTTAACTGCTCCCATCCATGTTGTCTCCCTTTGGTAAAGTTGTAGCTTCACTCGTCATAGTATAAGTGATAGTTGTGAGGAAAGTATGAAGTATTTATGTCGATTTTAGGAATAACTCAGACAAATTCATCAAAACATTCGTCCCCGAGCTTATTTACATTTACCCCATGTCCTTTTATATTGGGGGTATAGACTGAAGCTATGCATTATTTGCAAGCGCTCTAAATAGTCACTATGACTGAACTGTGTCATAGAATAAGGATCTAGTCCATACGAGATTCATAATAATGATAAGATAACTGTGTCCCATCCAGTACTTCATATTCATTTGAAAAATATTTAAGATGGATTGAATAAGATAGATATTAAATCGTGGTAGTTTTCAATAGGGAAGGTGTTTTTACGTGGCAGTATTAAATATTGAAAAATTGGAGAAGCAAATTGAAGATACGATTGTGTTTCCTGAATTTAACTTAGAAATCTTGAAGGGACAGTCGGTTTCTATTTATTCAAATACAAATGTGCGCAATGTGTTACTACGTATGATAATGGGTGAATTTGCAACTTTGAGTGGAAAGATAACTGTTAATGAAGAAATAGCTTCTCTTTATAATAAGGCTTACCATTCACAGGTAGGAATTTCCTTTCTAGATGACGGTTTATATGAAAGGCTAAGCATAAGGGATAATCTTACGTTTTTTAAAAGATTATATAGTTCGAACCAGATGATTGATGATATGTTGGAGCGAGTACAATTGGCTACAATTAAACACAAAAAAGTAAGTAGCTTAACTTATTCTGAGAAAAGAAGGGTTCAGATGGCTCGATTACTTTTTCACGACCCTTCATTAATCGTGTTAGAAGAACCGGATCAGAATGTTGATGTTGAAACTAAACGATTCCTACTAAAAGTACTCAGAGAACTACAACAAAACGACAAAAGTATTTTACTTTTAACGGGAAACATGGAAAGCGCGATTACTTTAACTGACATTACCTACCGGTTAGATGAAAAAGGATTATATAAAATTAACGTGAATGAGGATGTATCGAGTGGTTTCTTTACAGAAGAAAATAAAGAAGAATCTCTTGAAGAAGAACAAGGAATTCCTATCCAATTTAATAAAATACCAACAAGGGTAAATGAAAAAATTGTCCTGTTTGATCCCCCAGAAATTGATTATATTGAAAGCTATAGTGGACAGTCGCATGTATATATAAGTGGTGAAGGTTTTCCATGTGTATTCACATTAGTGGAGCTTGAAGAAAGGTTAAAGGCTTACGGCTTTTTTCGCTGTCATCGTTCCTATATTGTCAATTTACAAAAAGTTCGCGAAGTAGTGACCTGGACTCGCAATAGTTTTAGTTTAATCCTAGAAGATCATATGAAATCGGAAATTCCACTATCAAAGACTAAAATGGCAGAATTAAAAGGAATGTTAGGCCTAAATTAAGTTCCATTCAATAAGAATATTCTCCATTCACCCTTAAATAACCTCTTTTCATAGAATACATGCTGTGTTGGATTTGTATATCTTTTATTCTAAACGTACAGAAGGGGAGGAGATATAGTGGAGAATATAATTGAACTTAAATCGTTAGTAAAAGTGTTTTCGAATCAGAAGGCATTAGAAAATGTAAGTTTTGATGTGAAAAAGGGCGAGATATTTGGTTTACTTGGACCAAGTGGCTCGGGTAAAACGACGACAATTAAAATATTGACCGGGCAAATATCTCCTACAGATGGAGAGGCACAAGTATTTGGAATACCAACTTCATCATTAAACAAAGCGGATAACCGAAAAAGATTTGGTGTTCTTACCGACAACAGTGGCTTATATCATCGGTTATCCATTTACGACAATCTAAAGCTCTATTGTGTTCTATACGATGTTCCGTTAAGCCGAATTGATGACGTACTGGATATGGTGAACTTAAAAAACGAACAGAAAAAAATAGTATCAAAATTATCAAAGGGGATGCTACAGCGAGTTATACTTGCTCGAACTTTTTTACATGAACCAGAGCTTTTATTTTTGGATGAACCAACAGCTGCACTTGATCCAGCGAATTCTCAGCATATTCATAATGGTCTAAGAATGCTGAATGAAAAAGGAACAACAATTTTTTTAACGACGCATGATATGAACGAAGCAGATTTATTATGTGATCGTGTTGCCTTTTTAAATAAAGGGAAAATTCAACAACTCGATGAACCCGCAAAGCTTCGCCGGAAATTCGGAGATGCTACTGTAACAGTGGAATTGGTTGATGGGAGAAAGGTAATTTTACAGATTGGTCCTTCAAGTGCACAAGAGTTGTATACGTACATGTCTACTAGTCAGGTAAGTGCTATTTATTCAAACGAACCAACACTCGGCGATATATTTGTAGATATAACAGGGAGGGAGCTAGTATGAAATTCTCAATCAAACGGTTATATGCCATTTTTCAAAAAGATGTTAAAGATATATTGAAAAATTTGTATGTTTCGACTATGATACCGGTTCCGCTCGTGCTTGCTTTCATTGCTGGAAGGGAAAATAACCCACCAGTTGAGGCACACTACGTAGCAATCAATCTGACATTTGTAATAATCACAGCATTCCTCCAATGCTCAATTATTGCGGAGGAAAAGGAGAAGAATACGCTGCGTGGTCTGATGTTGTCACCAGCAAGCACACTGGAAATTCTCGGTGGCAAAAGTCTACTCACTTTCCTTTTTACTGGGGTGTCTATCATTCTTGGTATGTTCGTGTCTGGTTATCAACCTGCTAATATATTTATTATCTCAATCGCCATAACTGTATCTATTATATTTTATATCGCTCTAGGAACATTACTTGGACTTATGACAAAATCGGTAGTGGAAGCATCGGTTCTAATCATGCCATTTCTGTTCATTTTTGGATTTGGAACATTTTTGCAAGGATATATAGACAAACATCCTGTACTAAGTTTTGTCGAGTATCTTCCAAATATCCAATTGGTTTCTTTAGCAAATGAGGTGGAAATGGCAGGGGGAATAGCAGATGTATGGTCACAATTAGCTGTTATTACGATGTGGGCAATTGTTGCAGGTATACTTGTAGTAACAGTATACAAAAGACGAGAAATGGATAAATAGCAATAACGTGGGCCACAGTTTTTGTCCCACCATTCAGCGAATATGCTACCAGCATAAAAAATACCATCTCCAGACAACTTGATAGTGCGATGCATTTGATTATTTATGAAGTGTCTTTTTGTCTATTCATGATGTCTCCCTTTATAAAGTTGTAGCTTTCACTCGACATCTTTTAAACATTATTTACAAAACCAAGAAAGCTCACAAATGGTTGTGAGCTTTCTTGGCTTAAAATTACATATCAAACTTAGCATTTACATCCTCAGGCAATGCTTCTGCCTGAACTTCTTCCCAACCTTTCACAAAGGCGCCTTTTGCGGTGATTCTCAAAAATGCGTTTTCCTTTAAATCTTTCCCTGCAGTGAATGCTATCTCTGTTTTCTCTCCGTCTTCATCATAGCCAGTTAGATTATAGTAATATCTACCCTTTTCTACAGTAGGCTCTTCATCTATTTGAACGTAAACCTCTCCCATAGTAAACAAGGGATTGAAACGATCTCTTTCTATTTTTGGAACAATCATAAAATAGCTAGCCAAGGTAACTGCCAAAACAATTACAATAATTCCTACTGATTTTTTCACTTTTCCCCTCTCCCTCAATTAAAGTTTGCTAAGACTAAATCTATACTTCTCTAAAAGACCATTCTCTTTACTTGCTTCACATAAACAAATCGGACAATCAAGAAGTAAACCACTTGAATCAAAGAGAAACTTCCTAAAACGAGAGAAGATTCTACTGTTAAATTGTAATTAAACAAACTGGACAAAGCGGTAAGTGCAACCGCACCATGAACTAATGCGACAACAATGGGTGAGAAAAATAGAATCGCAATTTGTCCGTTAACTATCTTTGTCAACTCTGATTGTGTTAACCCAATTTTGGCAATAGCTTGGAACTTACGCTTTTCTTCGTCCAAGTCTGTGAACAAACGAAAATAGAGAAAGCTACCAGCGGAAACAAAGAACACAATTCCGATAAACAAACCGATGAATAATATTGGTCCGTATGCTTTATTAATTTCATAAATTGTATAATCAATGATGAACGTTTTATGCTGTAAATTGCCATCTAAGTTGCTTATTTTACTTCCTGCCTCAATTAATTGATCCGTCTGCCCTTCTTCTGTTTTCCATACAGCACTATAATCCAAACGTTCCGGTGTTCCAAGTTGCTCGAAAACCTGGTCATTCACTACATAATACCCATTCATTGCTGATAACACGAATGATTCTACTACGCTTGTGGCCTGAATTTCTTCCCCGTTTTCTAGTCGGACATTAGCCTCCATTAACACTTCACTTGCTTTTGGCCCCTCCTGGATGATCGCACCACTCTCTTCCACGACGATGGCCTCATTTTCATCTGGATGTAGTTCCTTGCCACCAATAAAGGCTGCAAAGCGATTGTAATCAGAAGCTCTTGTAATTAAAACATTCCGTTCTCCTAGTTCAAAATAGGTTAGCTCCATCGATTCCATCTGTGCATCGATGTTTTCCTCTTGCAAGATAGAGTTAATTCTGTTCGTATCTTCCTCGATCATCGCTTTACTGTCATCCAGAAACGGGCTATACGTAATCGGATAGGGACTAGCTTCCTTTATTCCTTTAGTTAGGTAGGACCCGAATCCATATAAAGAACCAATCGCACTAAAAGCAACTGTTGAAATAATTGCCACCATAAAAAATGTCCTTGCGTTATCCTTCATTCGAAAAGATAGATCAGAGAACATGAGCATATTTGTTTTCCGCCAAAAAATTGATGTATTATTTTTCAAGCGCCGGATAACATACACACTTAATTGTGTAAACAAGAGATAGGTTCCAAGTGTTACTACTAAAATAACTGGAATCATCGCATAGACAACATAAATACCCTCAACTAAAGTAGCCGTACTGTATCCCGAAATAAGCAATAATGCTGCGAATACGGATAATATAATAGAAGCTTTTGGCTCACCTTTGGACTTTTTATCTCCTTTAATTAAATCAGTTAATTTATTCGTACGAAGAATAAACGATACAAAGATTGATATACAAAAAAACAGAACTATAAAACTAACAAACGTTACAACAATTGCAAGCGTGGGCAAATAAAAATCAAGAGATTCACTAATAATCAACACATTCTCAGCAACTAAAAGAATCGCCTTTGCAAATAGCAAGCCTGATAGTATGCCGCCAACTGTCGCAAAAAAGCCAATAATGATATTTTCCAAAAAAACCATCAAGCGAATTTGCTTGTTGGATGCACCGAGCATCATTAACAAGCCAAACTCTTTCTTCCGTGACTGCAAGAAAGAACTCATCGAATATAGGACAAAAAAGAAAGAAAACACATAAATGATTCCACCAGCAGCAGCCATACCGAATAATGCATTATTATTAATATCACCCTCTGAAAATGTCGGATGGAATGCAAAGATTGCAAAGGTAAAGAAAACCATCACCGTGAACATGCTACTAAGGAAGTAGGCGATATACAGTCGTTTATTGCGCATTACATTATTAAACGCGAATTGACGAAAAGTCATTACCATCGCCTCCCATCAACGAAAGCATGTCAATGATTTGCTGAAAAAATGCTTGTCTACTCTCCCCGCGATGAATCTCAGAGTGAAGCTTGCCATCACGGATAAACACGACTCGGTCTGAATAACTTGCCGCTTGCGGGTCATGTGTTACCATTAGCAAACTAGTTTGTTCCTTCTGATTGATCGATTCAAGCATTGCCATAACATCTTTTGAAGCTTTGGTATCGAGATTCCCTGTTGGTTCATCTGCTAACAGTAGCTTCGGTTTATGAATCATCGCCCTCGCAATTGCTACTCGCTGCGCCTGTCCCCCGGATATTTCATACGTGCGTTTCTTCATAATGGAAGCAATACCTAAACTTGTCGCAATCTCCTCTGCTTTCTGCTTCATTTCTCTTACACGCGTGCCATCCAATGTTAATGGTAGTACAATATTTTCTTCAACAGTCAATGTGTGCAGTAAGTTAAAATCTTGAAAGACAAACCCTAGTTCATTGCGACGGAATTTGGCCAAATCATTTTTTTTCAGTTTGTGTGGGTTTTTCCCTTCGATTTCTGCCTCTCCTGTAGTAGGTGCATCGTTCGTGGAAATAATATTCAACAGTGTCGTTTTTCCACTTCCGGACGGACCCATAATCGCAACAAATTCACCTTTTTCAATTTCTAAATTAATATCAGTAAGCGCACGGTATGCTACTTTACCTTCATAAACCTTACTTACGTTCGTAAGTTTCAGCATAATCATTCTCCTCTCAAACGTTTCTATAGTAGAAGTATAGCCAGAAAAACTAACTTAAACTATCGATTATGCTTTCAGTAATCTTACAATCATGTAAGGTTTTGTGTTTTTGAAAAAATAATTCGTACGGTTGTCCCTTCTCCGATTGTTGATTGCAATTCAATACGATGTTCTAGCCTTTCAGCGACCTCTTTTACTAAGTAAAGCCCCATACCTGTTGATTCCCGGTATTTTCGCCCATTTTCACCGGTATAAAATTTGTTAAAAACACGCTTTTGGTCTACCAGCGGGATACCAATACCAAAGTCCTTCACTTCAAGCACCGCTTTTCCTGCTCTTTCATAAATAGAAATAACCAGCTGTTTTGTTTTTCCAGTAGAATATTTAACCGCATTTTGTACTAGTTGTGTTAAAAGGAAGAAAAGCCACTTCTCATCGGTCTCCACGGTGATCTTCTCTTTTGCTTGCTGTAATTGCGGATATACTTCATTTCGGATGTAAAAAAGCTTGTTCTCCTGATTAACTTCATGAATTAGTTTGGACAAGGTGACTGGTTTTATCTGAAAATCTTCAGCAATCGTGCGGAGTCTTGCCATGTAGAGAACAGTATTCAGCCCACCTCGCATTCGGTCAGTTTCCTCACGAATGCTAGACGATTCTGGCTCATCTAATGATTGTGCCATAAGCTCAATCACAGAAAGGGGTGTCTTCATTTGATGCACCCATCGATCCATAAATAATAAATGCTCATCTTGTCTTTCTTCCGCTTTTTGAAGTTCTTCTTGATATAGATGATATTGTGATCTGAGTAATTGATCGAGAGCTTCTGATATTGGCGTTCGTTCAGTGGTCTCAAGGGATCCATCTAATGTTTTCATTGAAGTTTGTAATCTTTGATAAAAATTTTTTCTACTATTATATTTATAAAAAAGAAATAGCGTTAACAATACGAGAGAGATAACAATAGCATAGATACTTACACCAATACTTCTATAGCCATCTAACCATAATAGAATAATTATCAATGCAAATTGGCAGAGTTGTACTACAATCAGCAACAAATGCTCACGCAGAAACAATTTCATCCTTTTTCCTCTTTCCATGTAATGCTTAGACGATATCCTGCTCCTCTAACAGTCTCCACAGCATCTTCAATCCCTATCTCTTGAAACTTTTTCCGGACGCGTGTGATATTCACATTTAGCGTGTTTTCATCAACATATGCTTGGTCATCCCATAGTTTTGCTAACAAATCCTCTCGACCAGCAACACGTGGATAACGATCCATCAGAATTTCAATAATGTCCGTTTCTTTTTTTGATAATTGTGTCATTTCATTTCCAAAGCGCAGCTCAAACCGTTCAGGATATAAGCTTAAGCCTTCTTGAATAAGCACTCTCTCTGCATACTTAGTAGCATATTCCCCGTAAGCACGGCGCAGCTGACTACGGATTTTTGCCATCACAATATCAGGATGAAATGGCTTTGTAATAAAATCATCCCCACCATTTTCTATTGCCATCACTTGATCCATCTCACCTGTTCGAGCCGAAATGAAAATCACGGGGCAAATCGACTCTTTTCGAATTTGCCTGCACCAATAATATCCGTCATAACTAGGTAGATTAATATCTAATAACAGAAGCTTCGGCTCGACCTCACGAAACAAGCCAATAACATTGTCAAAATCCTTGGCGATGATCACTTCATAGCCATATTTCTCTATATAGCTACCCAAATATTCGGCAATTTTTATATCATCTTCAACGAGCATAATTTTTTCCATGCGTAAGAGTCTCCTAGTTTAAATTTAAGATTTTTTGCTATTAGAGGTTGTTCAAAAAGCATCTATTTAATTTCTTATTATAACTCAACTTAGACAACATGAAAAAAGTGTTTCAGGCAATAATGTGTGGCAGTCTTTACATACCTTCGTTGACAAGACGTTAGACATCTAATTTGATATGCTCTCCTACCTTTACAAAAAAACAGTGTAACCCCGACACAAATGAGGGTTACACTGTTTTTAGTAATATTATTTTATTGCTTTTCTTCTAATTAAAACTAGTACTCCGCCTAAAGATAATAACAACAGTCCATAAAACAACATATTATACATACTTGAAGCTGTGTCAGGTAATTCATTTTCTTCTTGATCAGCAGAGGATTGACCATTCCCTTGATCATTGTTTACTGTTTCATCGTTAGTTTGTGGTGAATCATCATTAACGTTTCCACCTTCTTCTAATGATGGTTCATCAGTATCATCTTGATCGGAACCCGTTTGACTATCACCTGGTGGGGTTTCATCGTCATTCGGGTTTGGTTCTTGATCGTCGTTTGGATTTGGCGTTTGATCGTCGTTATCATCTTCATCCGTTGGTGGTTGATAATCTCCGACACGGTATAAATAAAAATCATCTAATGTTCCCCATGCTCCACCACCAGATTTAATCAACGCTCCAATCGTTATCGTCCCGTCTTCTACCAGAATATTGTTAATCTCAGGATTACTCCAGTTTACCCAGCCATTTACTGCTGTATCCTGTTTATAATTATTAGTGGCAGTGTTCGCGTACACATACATCTCTGGATCAGTTACGTCTCCACCTTGCAGGAACATCGAGAAGTTGTAGTAACCAGGTTCTAATCCAGTAATTGTCTGCTCTGCTTTAAAATCAACCGCTGCACTCGAGTAGAAATGTAAGGAATAGTCACCAGATTTAGCATCTGCCGTTTTGTTTTGAAAATCAGTGTGTGCTGCTATTCCATCTGGATAGGTAATCTTCCACATACTTGTGTCACTATCTTCAAAGCTAGGATTGATCACAAAATTTTCCGGTGTAATTTCAACGGTTGCAATAACAGAAATGTCATCTCCTGTAACACCGGTTATCGTATAGGTGCCCACACCACCATTAATCGCTTGTGTTAGTGCTGCATCATCCCAGGTTACTGCAACATTTGCTTCTGATCCATCGTTGTAAGTTGCTGTTACAGTTTCTGGTAATGTAATCGTCTCACCAACCGTATAGCTTAATCTGATATCTTCTACTTCATCAATGCGTAAATCTGTAACCGCACCTGTGTCTACATAATTAAACACATTTATAGAAGCTAATGGATGACCCGAGAAATCAAATAACGCTTGGTTATCAACCGCACTACCGCCATACCAATGGCCAGCATCTTCTGAGTCGTATTCGGCTGCATAACTAGTTGCCCAACCCGATCCATATTGTTCCCACAGTGTTTTATTTTGATTTAACTCTGATGGAGGCCCAACGGGTAACCATGCTGGCTCCCAATAAAATACCCCAATTCCTGCTTCACCGACATTTGCTACCGCTTCGATTACATCTCGAACCGCAGTCGCTTGTCCTTGTACGGTGATCGGATAATTGAGTACTTGCCCTTCGTCTTTAGGAGCTGTATTGCCATGACCGTCCCCATCTTCCGCAGTATACGCATAAGAAGTTTCTGCTACCATTACTTTTTTGTTATACGTATTGGCAACATTGCTAAGTACAGCAGTTAAGTTAGTTAGTGTACCATGCCAAAATGGATAGTACGAACTAGCAAACACATCATAGTCCACATTATTCTCGTCTAAAGTTTGTGCGATTGAACTATATCTATTGGTAGTTTCCGGATTAGTAAAGTGTAAAGCTACTAAAATAGCAGGATCAATTTCTCGTATCGCTCTGCTTCCTTCATTAAATAGTGCACTCATTTTCGTCCAGTCAGTCTCACCAGCTAGACCACCATTTGTTTCGTTTCCAACTTGCACCATACCGATATTTATGCCTTCATCTACCATCGTTTGTAAACTGTCTTTCGTATATTCATATAATGTGATTTTTTTCTCATCAAAGCTTAAATTTTCCCATGCCTTTGGTGCTTGTTGTTTGGCGGGATCTGCCCAAAAATCGGAATAGTGGAAGTCTACTAACAATTTAAGTCCATTTTGCGTAGCACGTTTTCCAATTTCAATCGCTTTCGCCAAGTCATTGTTTCCACCACCATATCCGTTACCTGCTGTATCGTACGGATCGTTCCATACACGGACTCGAACATAGTTAACACCTGCTTCTTTAAATGTTGTCATAATGTCCTGTTCTTGACCCGCTTGATCGTAAAACTTCACACCGCTATCTTCTAATGAAAGAATACTAGAGGCGTCTACACCTTTAATAAAATCATCAGAAAGTCCCTCAACTCTGTCTACAAAAATATCCGCTTGAATAGGATCTGGCACAGGATCAGCACCTCCCGCAGTTTTTGCAGTTAAGATTGCTTGATCGAGGTATCCCCACGCATTTAGATTACCTGTAACCGTTGCGCCTACTTGAAAATTAGTTGTGTCATCTGAAACTTCAAAGCTAAGTGAAATTGTTTCCCAATTGTTATAGCCTGTCGTTGTTACCGTCGGAGAAGTTTCCGTTCCCGCAAATAATGTAACATTTCCAGCTTCAGTATCAGAACCACCTGTTGATTGGACAGATAACTCATACTCTCCAGCTGGTAAAGATGCAATCGTTTGACTAAAAGTAGCTGATGGATTACCAGTTGCAGTATCTTTTATCCAATAATTTAGTGCATATTGACCTTCAGCTGCTGTCATGCCTTTATCAGCAGCATAATCATAATGAGTAATGCTCCAATTATCCCAATTATTCGGGCTAATTGTCCATGAGCCTTCACTATAGAAATCAGTCTCAAACCCACCGTTGGCTAGTAAGTTCGTTGATGCGACTGCTAAGCTTACTTTTGGTTGCAACCCGAGTGAACTAAAAATTATTAAGAAAACTAAAACGATCGAAAATAGAATTTTACAGTTATGTTTGTTGGCCACTCCATTTCTCTCCCTTAACTAATCAGTATAACTTACATAAAACCGCTTACATATATAACCAACGATTCATCCAATCTAGCAGTCTATCTACACTAGATTGGATGTTCCGTAGTTACTAATTCAAGTTAGTACATTTTATTGTGCTACTATTCGAACTTGATATTGTTGAAGTGTTATTTCACCTTCGAGAGTTTCACCTGTGACAAGGTCCGTTACGGATTTTTCGAAGGTTACATTTTGCTGTTCTTCAGTAAAGTTCATAATAAACAGGTAGTCACGGTCCGCTGCTTGTCTTGCTTGGACAGATACACCTTTACCATGTTTTACTTTAGCAACAGGTTGTATACCGAGCTCAGTTATCAATTCCAAATAGAAATCTTCATGGAATTTTTCTTCTAAACGCCCACCAATGTAATAAGTTTTCCCTTTGCCAAACGTCTGACTCGTAACCGCAGCTCTATTCGCATAAAAATCTTCCACATAGGTAGCTTCCGTAGTTGCAGCATGAACGTCGATTACTGTAGCATAATCTTTTAGTTCATATTTCTTGTTACGGAATGTCACGTAATTACGATCACTTGGATACAATGTGTCCGTTTCCGTTGGATTAATTCCAAATATTTCTTGAAGATCATGATGCCATCCACCAAGATATGTTAAGTCGTGTTCATTAACAATGCCGCTTATATATGTCATCACAAGCTGTCCACCATTTTCCACAAAGGCTTTCAAGCGCGCAATTGTTTCCTCATTCACTAGGTACAACATCGGTACGATTAACAACTTATAGTTTGAAAAATCTTGTTCTTTCGTAATAACGTCAACTGGAATATCATTTTCCCAGAATGTACGGTAATGCTGTTGTAATGTTTGTGGGTATTGTTTTGATGATAAACCATAACCTTGAGCATCATTTAGCGCCCAGTTATTTTCCCAATCATACACAATCGCTACATCTGCAGGACGATTGGTGCCAACGACCGGCCCTAGTTTTTCTAACGTTTTACCAACCTCAGCAACTTCTTTAAATACACGATTTTCCGAACTATTGTCGTGGTCCACAACTGCACCGTGGAATTTTTCCGAAGATCCACGAGACTTTCGCCATTGGAAGTAAAGAATACTGTCAGAACCGTGTGCAATCATCTGCATCGATGCGAGTAAATGCATGCCTGGTCGTTTTGCTTTGTTAACCTCATGCCAGTTAACGAGACTAGGTGTTGACTCCATTAAAAGAAACGGTTGCTGCTTTAAGCTGCGATATAGGTCATCAATAAAGCCAACCTTCATTGCTAAATTAGCCGTACTTTCCCAGTCATTGTGCCATGCTGGATATGCATCCCAACTTACTACGTCTAAGTGCTTAGCAAACTTGCTGTAGTCCAATGATTGGAATGGTATAAGATCAAAGGTGTCAGCCATGAAGTTTGTTGTAATCGGAATGTCCGGCGAAATTTCACGCAATGGTACGATTTCATTTTCGAAAAAGTTAATCGTTTGATCGGTTACGAAACGGCGCCAGTCTAAATTCAATCCATGTACAGCATTTTCCCCGATTGGCGACGGGGACTCCACTTGTGACCAATCTGAAATAGTATGACTCCAAAACGGACCCCACCATGCATCATTCAATGCTTTAAGATCCTCATTATATTTCTCTTTCAACCAGCCACGAAATGCTTCTTGACAATAATCACAATGACACTCTCCGCCGTATTCATTGGAGATATGCCACATAATAATCGCAGGGTGATCACCGTATCTTTCAGCAAGTAAACGGTTCATTGCTTGCGTTTTTTCACGATAAACAGGTGAGGTAAAGCAGTGGTTATGGCGTCCGCCATGCAACTGCTTTTCACGTCTTTCGTTCACACGCAATACTTCTGGATATTTTTGTGACATCCACGCAGGACGTGCCCCACTTGGTGTCGCCAATATTACTTTTCCACCATAGCTATGAATGTCGTTGATGACTTTATCTAGCCACTCAAAATGATAAACGCCTTCTTCAGGCTCTAACGCACTCCACGCAAATATCCCTAATGAAAAAGTGTTCGTATGAGCAAGTTGCATTAACTTTATATCATCAGCTAAGATGTCTGGATGATCTAACCACTGATCGGGATTATAATCACCACCATGTAGCATGAAGTTGGCTTTCGTTACATATTTCTTATGTTGTTTTGACAATATGCCCACCCTCTCGGTGTATTTTGACCGTGACTCGAATTAACCCTTCGTTCCTCCAGCAGTTAATCCGGACACAAAGTTTTTCTGTAAAATCACAAACACAACGGCAATTGGAATACTAATTAAGATCGCACCAGCTGCAAACGTTGTATAGCTTGCACCCATAACGTCGTTCACTAAGTTATATAAACCAATTGGTAATGTGTAAAATTCCGATTTTCTTAAAATTACTGATGCTAATACGAAATCTGCGAGTGGAATAATAAATCCATTCATCGCAACAACAGCAATCATCGGTCTTGATAACGGCATAATAATTTGCCAAAAAATCCTCGTATGGCTTGCACCGTCGATCCGTGCACTCTCATCAAGTGACATTGGAATGGAGTCAATATATCCTTTCATCAAGTACGTACACATTGGAATTTGACCACCAATGTAAAGGAAAATTAATAGCCAGTGACTGTTCATCATTCCAAGAATTTGGGCTAAAACAAATAATGCAATTAGCGCAGAAAACTGTGGAATCATTTGCAATAATAGGAACAACACTAGTCCATTCTTTCTACCAACAAAGCGAAATCGAGAAAACGCATAAGCAGTAAAGGATACGCTAATAACAGTTCCAATCATTGTTATTACACTGATTTTTAACGAATTGATATACCATTGCCCGTATTGCAAGCTTTCCTTCCCTGCAAACAGCTCTTTATAATGATCTAACGTAGGTTTTTCAGGAATAATGGACGTACTAATTAAACTATTGCCCGGATTAAAGCTCGCACCAACTGTCCAAAGCAATGGGTAAACAATGATTACCACCATAAAGAGTAATATCGCATAAGAGGTAAAGAGTCGTATAAAATTCTTTCTCTTCATATTTGTAACCATCTCTTATTCCTCCTTAAATGAATTTGTCCGTCTGAATTGCCATAATGCGATTGCAATGACGAATACAGATAACAAAATAGTTAACGCAGCAGCTAGTGCGTATTGGCTGTCTTGCATTGTTAATTTGTAAATCCATGATACTAAGATGTCCGTTCCTCCAGCCGTAGATCCTGGTACTGCAGGTCCACCACCGTTGAACAAATAGATAATATTAAAGTTGTTAAAGTTAAACGTATACTGTGTAATAATAATCGGCGCAATCGCCAGCATAATCATCGGCATGGTGATGTGTCTAAATTTCGCAAAAATTGATGCACCATCGATTGTCGCAGCTTCGTATAAGTCATCCGGTATAGATTGTAATACACCTGTTGTTACAAGGAAGATATATGGAAAACCTAGCCAACCTTGCATTAAAATTAACGCTAGCTTTGTCCAACCAGCATCTGTCATCCACGGAATCGGATCCATTCCAAAGAAAGCTAAAATATCATTATTGATTGCACCAAAGCTATCATTAAATAAACCAGCGAAAATTAAGATTGTTACGAAACCCGGCACAGCCCATGGCAATACGAGAATCGTTCTAAAAAATCGTTTCATACGAACATCTGGTTGATTGACAATTACCGCCATTAAAATACCGATCCCTACTTGTAACGTAGTCGCAACAAGCGTCCAGATTATCGTCCAACCCATAACATCAAAGAATGTTGAACGCCAAAGATCGACAGTGAAAATTTTAGCGAATGTATCAAATCCTACCCATTCCACTAAGTTAGCTGGTGGCGAATGATACAAGTCATAGTTCGTAAACGCTACTGCCAAGCTAAATAATATTGGAAAAATAACTGCAAACACCAATATAAATAAGGAAGGTCCACTTACTACATAAGGGTAACCTGATTCCACTAAGTTATGGTATTGCTCTTTTAATGAATAAAGCCGCATATTTTTATCACGTAACTGACCGTTTTTATATGCATCACGGAAATTTAAGTAATAGATAATTAACCCTAATAATGTTACAAGAATTGCAATAATACCTTGTGCCAGTAAGAATACCGAATTATCTCGTGGCACTTCAGTCCCTAAAGTAACAATTCCCCAGTATCCCATGTTTAACAACTCATGAAACACGCCAAAAAACGATACTCCAAGTCCTAAAAAGACTAGCCCTTTTACCCATTGTTTATTGTAAAATTGCCCTAAACCAGGAATGATTGATAATAAACTTGCTATTTGACGATGTTGCACTTTGCTCACCTCTTTATATAAAAAACGCTCGTATGTTATCGATATAATGTCTTTAAATTCGAATGGTGTCAAACATCGCGTATCCGTTTGACACCATTCGCTTCTAATTAATTGACTCAATTTCAAGATTTCCTTTATGCCGCCATATACAATAACCTATAGTGATATTGTTATGAATGGCTTGAAATTGATTATGTTAGTAGTTTTTTATTGACCACTGTGGTTTGCTTCAATTTGACCTTTAATTGTTTCCACAGCTTGATTTAACGCTTCTTCTGGTTCAGCTTTACCAGTAGCAATTGTTTGTAATGCTGCGTCAGCAGGCGTCCATACTGTGTTCATTTCAGGAATACCAGGCATTAATACAGAGAATTGAGATTGCTGAGCGATTGCTTGAGCAGCTTCACTTTCTGTAACGACAGGATCATTCGCAAGTGATGCTACAGCAGGAACCTCTTTCGTTATTTCATATCTTGTTTTTGCATTTTCTTCGTTTGATAAGAAGATCACTAATTGTTCAGCTAGATCTGGATTTTCAGAATATGTGCTTACGTTAAAGCTTTTCACGTTTATGAAAGAGCTCATGTTTTCACCATTAGCTAATTCTGGTAGTTTAGCAACGCCATAATTAATACCTGCTTCTTCATATGGACCTAAGTTCCATGGTCCAGAGATAACCGCTGCTGCTTTACCTTCTGAGAATAAAGAGTCTAATACGTTAATTCCTTGCTCACCAACAATTCCTGATGGGAAAAGATTTTCTGCATAGAACTTTTGAATGACTTGCGCACCTTCAATGGCACCTTCATTATTTAAACCAATATCAGTTGGATCATAGTTACCATTTTCATCTTGTCCAAAGATATAACCACCGTAACCATTCATAACACTGTTTGCATAATAAATTTGGTCAAAAAGGGCTAAGAAACCAAAGTTTTCTCCATCTGTTAACTCTTTAGAAAGATCGTACCAGCCTTCAAGCGTTGTAGGTACTTCATCTTCTGAAACGATATCTTTGTTGTAAAATAACATCGTTGTTTCAACAGCTTTTGGTAAGCCATAAATTTTTCCGTCAACAGTTTGTGAGTTCATTGCAGCTTCTGTATAAATCGATGTAACATCTTCTCCAACGTTTAATTCTTTTACTAAACCTTCTACTACAGCCGTTCCAATTTGGTCGCCAGGCATAGTGAATACGTCTGGACCTGTACCAGCTGGACCATCTAAACGTAAGTCTTCAATTTGTTGTGCATACGCTTTTTCAATTACTTCAATTTCTACATCATTTTCTTCTTCAAATGCAGCAATTGCATCTGCAATACCAGCTGATTTTTCAATATCTGCCCATACTGTAAGTTGTTTCGTACCTTCTTCTTCATTATTACTATTTGAACCTTCGTCACTTTCCTGTGGTCCACAAGCAGCTAAAACTAAAATTAATGTGACGATACTAAAAATACCTAGATATTTTTTAAAACCTTTCATAAATAGATACATCCCTTCTGGCTTTGATAAGCTTCTCTTTTTTTGTTGTAAACGCTTAATGTCTAATAATATATCACGTCTAATAAAATAAGTAAACAACTTTTTTACTTTAAATTAGTAAAAAGTTTTACTTAAATTTCACTTTCACTTTTTAGAATGTTGTTACCTCGTCATATAAAAACGACTTAATCTAAGAATAAGTCGTTTTATATTCTATATTTAGTTTGTACTTTTTCGGATAATTAATTCAGGTCCTAGATACATAGTTTTAATAATTTTTCGATTTTCAACGATTTGTTCTGTTAATAACTGCAATGCATTTTTACACAATTCACTTAGATCAATATCGAATGTGGTCAAAGGGGGTGATACATATTTCGCAACACTAATATTGTTTATTCCAATAACAGACACTCGATTAGGAATCACAATTCCATTCTCATTTAACGCCTGCAAACAACCAACCGCAATCGGATCAGCTGCGGTATAAAACGCAGTTGGCAGCTGATCACCTAATGTATGAATTGCATCTAACATAAGATGATAACCATTATCTACAGAAAAGCCTCGATGCGTGAATATATATTCTTCCTTCAACAATCCCTTTTCTTGCATATATTGCCGGAACGTTACTTCTCGAATATCCATGTCATCTTCATCTGTATTCGGATTATGGTAAGTTCCACCAATAAACCCGATATCCTTATGTCCTTTTTCAATGAAAAAGTCAATCGCTCTTTTCGTTACTTGCAACAAATCCGGTCGAACCGAGTCATAATTGCACCGGTCTGGAGTCGTATCAATAAACACACCGTTCATTGTGAGCTTCCTCAGGTGACTTAATTCCTTTTCAGAAAAAGTGCCCACTGCAATAAAACCCTCAATATCAGTCGGAATTCGCTCGATTCCATCAGTAATTTTATGCGTAGTTAATTCTACATTAAATTTCTTCGCTAATTTCTCAAGCTCTAACCGCATAGATTTAAAATACACATCTTCCAGTTCTTCTTTATCTGTTAACCAATATAAGAACACAACATTCTTCACTAACGGGCGAACCATCTTCTTTTTATAATTTAATTTATCTGCAACTTCATATATTTTTTCACGCGTTTCATCTGATACCGAAAGCTTAGGATCATTATTTAATACGCGTGATACGGTAGCAATCGAATAGCCCGCATCTTTCGCAACTTCTTTAATTGTAGCCACAATTCATCCCCCCAATTGAAAACCGATACAGTTTAATTGTTTATAATTATATCACAAGTAAAACTTTTTACTACATTTTCACTAAATTTTATTGATGTTTAACGATATATTAATTCGAACCTACTGCTCTTGCCTTTTGTACTTCTGGTAGTTTACTTTCTTTTATTTATGGAAGCATGGCCGGGACAAGCTCTTCTTATAAAAATAATATGTATGGGAATAGTAATGGGTAAAAAGGATGTCGAAATAAATGGAACCCTTTACTCACTATAAATTAAACGAAACAGCACATGGAGTTGAAATCATCTTATATCTTGATGAGAGCTTAACGGAGTTCTCTGACGAGTTAGGAACTACTTCAAAAATGGGAGAGTCCAATATTAATAAGGAAGCAGTTAGCTTTGTAAAAAGAATGTTTCCCTCATTAAAAGTTAAAACCGTTAAAATTATGGCTGGTGCAATGTTACTAACTAGTTTCGGAGTTGGAACACTGTCCGCCAAACATGCGGAAGCTTCTCCCGCACCTTCCTTGTATACGGTATCAGCTGGGGACACCCTTTCTGAAATTGCTGAGCAGCGTGGCACAACTGTTGAGGTGATTAAGCAAGCCAATCAATTATCTTCAGATGTTATTTACGTTGGACAAGCGTTGAATGTCCCGGCTAGTGGCTCATTAGCACCGCACCAGAAAAATGCCACTTCTTATATCGTTGTTCCTGGCGATACCCTTTCTGAAATCGCCGAGCAGAGTGGCACAACTGTTGAGGCAATTAAGCAGACCAACCAGCTATCATCAGATGTTATTTACGTTGGGCAGGCGTTGAATGTCCCAGGTAGCGGCTCATCATTTCCGATTCAAACCAATGCAACTTCGTATACGGTTGTGTCAGGAGATACTCTTTCTGAAATTGCTGAACAAAATGGCACGACTGTTGATGCAATTAAGCAATCCAACCAATTATCTTCAGATGTTATTTACGTTGGACAAGCGTTGAATGTCCCGGCTAGTGGAACATCAGCACCGGCTTCAACTAACGGTTCCTCGTATATCGTTGTCTCCGGGGATACTCTTTCTGAAATTGCAGCGCGTAATGGCACGACTGTTGATGCAATTAAGCAGACCAACCAATTATCTTCGGATTTTCTACAAATTGGACAAGCGTTAACGATTCCAACAGCCACATCATTAACGTCACCTCTTACCGAAGCAAAACAGCAGGCAAAAGTTAATCAAGAAGAAGTCGAGTGGCTCGCGAAAATGATTTTTAGTGAAGGTAGAGGGGAAACACTTGAAGGGCAAATTGCCGTTGGTGCGGTAATTATGAATCGAGTGGAAAGTCCTTTATTTGCTAACAATATCAAAGATGTTTTATTTGAAAAAAGTAACGGCTATTTTCAATTTACACCAGCTGCAACGGGTGCGATTCATGCGGCGACTCCTAGCGTAGAAAATATAGACGCAGCAACACGAGCGATTAACGGTGAAGACCCAACGAATGGGGCACTATTTTTTTATAATCCTGATAAAACATCGAGCCCGTATCTTTTAGATCGTACCGTTTCAACTGTTATAGGTAATCATACATTTGCTTATTAGAGGTATTGTATATACAAGGTCTGACCTGCTATATGGATAAATATAGACAGAGTGGGCAGACCAATTAGCTTCATCCACACTTGCAGTTCACGACGAACGCAAACACTCTAGAATGGTTTGCTATGACATAATCACCTATAAACCCTTCTTTCCCTATCCAAGTAGCAAACAACACGCCATTTTATAAGTTCCATCGACATGGTCGCTGAGTCGTTCGAACTATTAAAGCGAAGGTTATTTGGCAGATCCCAAACTTTATGTCAGAGCATATCGGACTATCAAATCAGCCTGTGATTCATATTTTCAACAACTTCACAGGCATGCCCTCGTATCAATACTGCAAGAAAACAATTCACTGCCTTAAAGGCATCTTTATAAAAATTAATTGTGCAATATCGTGTATATATTTGTGTTTTCATATTAAGTTTTCATTTGAGCATAATAGTATTTAGTGAATGTTCTTGAAGGGAGTATTATTCTTGAGGATACGAAAATGGTATGAAAAGAAAGAAAAAAGAAATAATCCCTTAAATAATAATCAATTAGAATCTACTGGATCTATTTTTCGTCTTATAGAACAGATAAAGAAATCAAAAGATTTTATCCATTATAAAAATGAGCATTCACCTTTGCCTTTTACTATTTGTTATTATTCTTCACTCGTGGATACTGAAATTTTACACAGAGATATTTTACCCTACTTGAACCAAGGTGAATTATCCTCATTGGAACAGATTAAATCTGAAGTACCTATTGAAAAAATAGAAATAACAAGTGATGTAGAGAAGATCAAAACTCAACTTCTAACTGGATCCATTATGATTCAATTAGATGAAAACCAAAAAAAGGTTGCACTAATTCGTTCAGAACTGAAAAAAACAAGAGAAGTTTCTATCCCTGAAGTAGAATTTAGCGTTGTTGGCCCAAAAGAAGCATTCGTAGAATCGATCGATACCAATTTGAACCTTATTCGAAAAAGAATTACAATTCCAGAACTCCATGTTGAAGAACTTATGGTTGGAAAACTAACGAAAACAAAAATTGCCATTCTATCAATTGACGGAATTACGAATCAAGAAAACGTAAATACTGTTGTTCAAAGAGTTAAAGATATTGAAATTGACACAATAAGTGACAGTTCGTATATCGTGCAATTAATTTCAGATAACAGGAATTCCCCATTTCCACAGTTAATCGATACAGAAAGACCAGACCGAGTAGCAGCAGCTCTTTCAGAAGGAAAAGTAGCAATTATTGTAGATGGGTCGCCGCACGGCATATTAGGACCAACAACCTTAATTGAATTTTTCTCAGCGTTTGAAGATTATTACTTAAATTGGATTGTGGCATCATTTTTTAGGCTTGTGCGTTTATTTGCAGTTATGTTCTCCATATTAATCACACCTCTTTATGTTGCGGTTTTAACTTATCATTATGAGTTAATACCGAAAGATTTACTCAGTATTTTGGTCATTTCTAGAAGGGAAATCCCGCTTCCACCAATTTTAGAAGCGATATTTCTTGAATTGGCTATTGAGTTATTACGAGAAGCTGGTGCCAGACTTCCAACTAAGGTCGGTCAGACAATCGGTATCGTAGGTGGGATTGTTATCGGAACAGCTTCTGTAGAAGCAGGTCTGACAAGTAATGTTTTGTTGATTATTGTTGCGCTTGCTGCTCTAGCGTCGTTTACAACACCAGTATATCAAATGGGTAACACGATTCGTCTGATACGATTCCCTTTAATTTTATTCGCGCATTTTTGGGGGCTCTTGGGTATTGCAATTTGTTTTTGCTTTATTTTAACTCACTTATTAAGGCTTTCCTCATTAGGTAGACCATTTTTAGAACCAATTTATCCACCAAGATTTTCGGATTTAAAAGATGCCATTATTCGATTGCCTTTTTCTTTTCAATCAGAACGCCCAATTGAATTGCAGGCAGAGAAGACAAAGCGTTTTAATAAAAAAAAGGCAAAACAAACAAAAGAAATAGACGAATAGGAGAATCCTATGAAGGCGATGCAACGACAAGTAAATGAAGAATATAAGATTTCCTCTTTCCTTGTGCTTTATTTAGTTTGCTCCATGCAAATTGGGATTGGAATTCTAAGTTTTCAACGGGCTGTAGTAGAAAAAGCAGGCAATGATGCGTTATTTGCAGTTTTTATTGCCGGTGGAATTGTACATATTTTACTATTGATGATATTCAAAATACTCCAGAACGGACAAGGAGATCTTATTACAATTCATTATGATATCTTTGGCAAATACATAGGAGCTCTATTTAGTCTTATTTGGATTGTTTATTTTTGGTCGATTAGTCTAGTTGTTATCCGCTCTTACATAGAGGTTGTTCAAGTATGGATGTTTCCAGAAATGAACGTTTTCTTCTTCTGTTTAATACTCTTTTGTTTAGTAACCTATATAATAACAGGGGGATTTCGAATAGTAACAGGAATATGTTTTCTTGGTATTTTGATTCCTAGTTATTTAGTATTAACATTTATATTTCCACTTGGTCATACAGATTTCAGAAACTTGTTGCCGATGTGGAATCATTCCTATAAAGAAATGATACTGGGTACCAAGGAGATGTTCTTAAGTTTTTTAGGGGTTGGCACAATCTTGATGTACTATCCTTTTATTAAAAATCCAGAAAAAACACAGAAATGGGCACACTTAGGAAGCTTTATATCGACCATTGTATATGGAATTCTGTTGCTATTATCGCTTGCTTATTTTAGTGTAGAGCATTTAACGAAGAATATCTATCCTACGCTAACGATGTGGAAAATGGTAGAATTTTCATTTGTAGAAAGGTTTGAATATATCGGCATTTCATCTTGGATTCTTATTATTCTAACAAACATTTGCTTAGCACTTTGGTGTGCTTCTAGAGGAATCAGACAGTTATTTGGTTTAAACCAACGAATAACACTGCTTATAATGCTCTTATTCTTGCTAATATTTAACCTTTTAGTAGAAGATAAACAGCAAATAGCTACAATCCGAAACATTGTTGCATGGATGGGTCTTTCATTATTAGTCGCCTATGTCCCACTATTATTTGCATTATCTTTTATACTTCCGTGGAAAAGAGGTAGAAAGCATTGAAACGATTGTTATATTTGATACCATGCTTTGTTTTATTACTAGGATCCGCATGTGTTCAAAAAGAAATACTAGATGATGTACGATTGTCTACTGCCGTGGGATATGAGTTTTTAAATGGAGATGAAAGCCTACTCCAATCCACATCTGTAGTTCCTACTTATAAACCGGATAAATCGGTTTCTAGTGATATTTTTGTAGAAACGGGTCCACTAAGTAAATATATGCGCTCCAAATTAAATATGCAGTCATCTAAACCTTTTGTAAGTGGTAAGATTGAAATTACTCTCTATAGTAAAGAGATCGCTCAACAAGGGCTTATTAACTATCTTGATACGCTTTATAGAGATCCTTCAGTTGGTTCCCGCGTTTTTATTACGGTAGTCGATGGTGATGTAAAATCATTATTAGAACAGCAACTTGGACAAGAAGATAATGGAACTTATTTAGCAAATATGTTGCAACAAAACATCGAAATTGGTTCACTTCCAAGGACTAATCTTCATGAATTCATGTCATCTTATTATGAGGAAGGGAAAGATCCATTTTTACCTTTGTTAACTAAGGAAAAAAATAAAGTAACGTTAAATGGAAATGCACTCTTTAAAAAAGATAAGATGGTCGGAAAGATTGAATTAGAAAATATGTTCACTTTCAAAGCTTTAATGGATGCAAAGTCATTATTAGATTCTGTATTAGTGAAGGTAATTAACGAAGATGATGAGGAAGAAAAATATGCTGGTATATTTAAAGTGAATTCAAAAAGAAAATATCATATTCTGAATCCTAAAAGCGATACACCTACAGTAAACATTATCGTCAACATGAATGCTACTGTAAGAGAGTATTCGGAAGGTAAAGTAAATTCAAAGATAATAAAGCAAATAGAAGAAAGTGCGAAAAAGCAAATGGAAAAACAAGGAGATGAAATGATTGCTAATTTCCAAAATTTAGGTATTGATCCTCTTGGAATTGGGCAAGAAATTAAAACACGAAACAGAAAATGGAATGAAGAAAAATGGGACGCTATTTATCCGAATTTAGAAATAAATTTAAAGTTTAATATTAAAATAACGGAAAATGGCGTAGTACAATAATCATCTACGTATGAATAAAAATTCATTTCTTCTCCGCTAGTGTTACTGACTCTCTATTTTGCAAAATCGTACGTCACCTGTAATTTACCTAATCGTGTGAGACCCAAGAAATTTAATACAATAAACCTCACAAATGTTCATTACAACCTTTATGAGGTTTTATCGTATAAATGCCCATGACGAATTCGAATAGAGTTGAAACCCTCTTTTAATTTTTATGACACATATATTCTATGTGAGCTATCAATAATGAATCCCTGTCTAATTAATGATTTTAGACACTATTACAATTTTTGCGATTTCACATTTTCAATCAATTGATTTCGATATTCATTTGGTGTTAATCCATTGGTCTTTTTAAACACTTTACTAAAGTATTTATCGTTTTTGTAGCCCACTTCAAAAGCAATATCATATATTTTTAAATGTGGGTTAGCAAGGAGTTCTTTAGACTTCTCCATGCGAATTTCTGTCATATAATCTGTTAATGTTACTTGGTATTCGTGTTTAAACTTTCTCGAAATGTACTCACGACTAAGAAAAAATTGGTCGGCAATGTCTTGTAAGCTGATATCGTACTGATAATTTACTCTTAAATACGCTTCTATTTCTTGGATACTACTTCTCTCTTTTTGATATTTAATTTTTTTAAGTATTTTTAATAAATCATAAAACTCTTGTTGCTTTTCTCTTTTAAAAGCAGCCAATGAAAAGGTACCATCATCATTCCAGTATTGGTTTCTTATATTGTCAATCGTCTCTTCATGAACATCATATTCTTTCAACCAATTCTTTTTTAACAAAAGAAATTGATCTTCCCACAGCTTCAATTGTTCTAAAGAAACATGATGTTCATGTTGCAGCTTATCGAACAGTTTATCAAGCAGCATATCCATTTGCTCTTTACTGTCACTTTGCAATGTCCATTTTAACTCTTGTGCATAATCTAGCAAATGAAGACTAGGACGCTGCTCTAGTTCTTCAAGTTTAACGACCTTTTTAGATTTTGTAAGATCCACTTTTTTGAACAGAGAGGAAGCGGATTGATAGGAAATATGGGCACAATCGGACTCATCTCCCATAAAAATAGTGCACTTTATTTTCAAATACTGATAAATCTTATTATGAATTTTTTCTAACAAGAACTGCTGTTGTTCTGTTTTCCAGAGTAAAATAATCAGTTCATGTTCTTTATTCACATTACGGAATCCGAATCCACTGCCTTTTCCACTGATAACTTCATTAATAATGTTTAATAAAGCAAAATAAGTAACCTCTTTATTTACATTAAATTTTTCCATGAATAGTGGGCAAATTGATAAAATAGATACAGTGGAAGTAACCTTGTTTAAATCAACGCCAAATTCCTTACTTATTTTTCGGTTAGTAGCATCTTTCACTTCACTCCTATTAATTATACTCGTAAACAGCTGGTCCCAATACAGTGGCTTCACTTCATTAATAACTTGATTATTTTCAATCATCGTCTCTCTCTTATTGGCCTGCATCCGCCATTTCTCCACTGCATTCTTTAACGTTGTATTCAGTGTTACCGGATTGATTGGTTTTAATATATAATCAAAACTCCCATAAAAAAGTGCACTGCGCATATAATGAAAATCGTCATAACCACTCACTACGATTGTTTCGCTGGCCAAGTTGGAACCGTGAATCCAATTTAAAAGCGAAATGCCATCTTTGTTTGGCATGCGCATATCAGTAAAAATAATTTCCGGCTGGTACTTCTCAATTAATTCTATGCCTTCTTCGCCGTCTTTTGCCTCGTAAACTTTATTGATGCCAACTTCATCCCAATCAGCAAGCAATTGAATCCCTTCTCGTACATGCTTTTCATCATCAATGATAATTGCCTTCATTCAGTTCACCCTCCATTTCCACCGGAAGTTGAATGGTAACGACTAATCCTCCATCCACATGATTTTCAAGTTGTAAGTTTGCTTGTTGTCCGTAATATAATTTCATACGATGGTATACGTTTTTTAAACCAATATTTGAACCTTCACCTTGTGTTCTTTCATCTTGAATACTCGCATAAATGTCGTTTCTTTTTTGTTTCGAAATCCCTATGCCATTATCTTGAATGCGAATGACTAGTTTATTTGCTTCGATCGCGCCTTTAATGATGATAACACCCACATCGTCTCTTATATCAAAACCATGTTTGAAATAGTTCTCGACAATTGGTTGCAGCAGCATTTTTGGTATATTCATATTTAGTATATTTTCATCAAATTCAAGACTATATAACAGACTTTCTCCAAATCTCTCTTTCTGCAAAAGTAAATAGGCTTGGATATAATCACGTTCTTTAACTAGTGGAACCATATCCTCATCGATATTCATCCCATACCGCATAATTTCTGACAGATGGGTGACGAGCGTATAAATCTGTATTAAATTGTTTTTTAATGCTAACGTACCAATCGACTGTAGCGCATTATTTAAAAAATGAGGATTAAGCTGTGACTGTAGCACTTTCAATTGATTCGTTTTATTCTCTAGTTCCAGCTTATATTCCCGATTGATTAGCTGGTTAATTCGATGCATCATCTTCTTAAAGCGATGACCAAGCATTCCAATTTCGTCTTGTCCTAACGATTCAAACTGTACTTCCATGTTTCCTTTTTCAACTTGTCGAATATTTTGCAGCAGTACACGTATCGGGTAAGTAATCCGAAAAGAGACGAAAAAAGTCGCTAAGATGACTAAAACTAACCCAATAATACCGAATAAAATATTAATCTTTGCGACACTTAATGCGCTCTCATATAACGATAAATATGGAATTTGTTTAACAAGCATCCACCCACCAGCAGATTCTGGCAGCTTTTGATAAATAATTATCCCCTGGTAAGTATCATTATTCCAATCCAATGTACCCGCATCGTCTTCTGCATCCAGGATCTGCATATACCAATCCATTTCTTGAATTGACTGGCTATTGGAGCTGTAAATTCTATTTCCTTCTGGTGATATAATATGAAATTGCTCTGTATCTTTATGATAGAGGTTTTCACTAAGCTCAAATATTTGGTCAGGAAGAATGTCAATTGAAATATAACCAAGCTTGGTCAACTGCGGTGCATCAATTAATGCTCTGTGAAATGTAATAACATTGTCATTTCTATCTCCCGGTTGTCTGTGCATTGGTTCAATTGTTAAAAAATAGCGATTATTCGCGGCTTTCTCAAAATAATATTCATAAGGTAATTGATTGGTAGAAGAAAAAGTTAAGGTTGATTGTTTGGAAACGGAAACATAATGATAGACTTCATTTTCATTTTCTGGAAAAGTAATCGTCACTCGATTGATATTATTCTCGGCATATAATAAAGTCACCATCACGTCTTTTATCAAATCTAAGGTAAGATAACTTTGGTCTTTGCCCCCAGCACGTAAGTATTTCACAAAATCAGGGTTGTTATAAAAGGAAACCGTTAAATCCTTTAATTCATCTATATATCCTTCTAGATTCAGTTTTCCTTGATATAATAAGTTGACATTTTCTTCAATATATTGGTCTTTTATTGATTCTTTCGTATAGTAATAGGTAATTACAATGGAAGTGCCGAAGGGGATAATAGTAATAGTAAGTAAGATAACAATTAACCGATTTCGAATACTTCTTTTAATCATAAACATCCCCTCCACCTCCCGCGAATAGCGAGCTGAAAGCATGCCTACCGAGTAGACATGCTTTCCGTTCACATATATTATTTCATATCATCCCAAATCGATTGAAAACTTTCTATTACTTCACTGTATTCAATTTTACCAGCAACATATTCTTGGATTTTAGCAGCAAACTCCATGTTTGCTCCATCCGGCCATCTAAACCAAGTCCACGGAATTGTCTTTTCATCTTTTGAATATTCAAGAATCGATTGTCCAAGCGCACCAAGTCCTGATGCTTCAATATTATCAAATGCTGGAATAAACGCAAACTCTTCTGTAATGAATCGCTTTCCTGTTTCAGAAGATACCATCCAATTTAGGAATGCTTTTGCTTCTTCTAAGTTCTCTGAATCCTTATTTAATACCCAGTTGTTTGGTACCCCAACCGGTAAACGATCCGCATCTGCATCATCATTTAACGTGATCGGCAAGAATGCCATATTAATATCCGGATTTATCTCATATATCATGTTTTCTGTCCAGTTTCCTTGTTGCAGCATCGCTGTTTCTCCAGAAGCAAATAGCGTTACTTGCGTGTTGTAATCTGTAGTAATTGGATTTTCATTACCGAACCCAATTTCTGTATCTACAACTTCTTGAAACTCTTTAAAATGATCATTACCGATAAATGTTTCAGATCCATCATACAATCCTTCGATGAATGCGACTGGATCATCTTGTTGGGCAAATGGGATGTTAAGTAAGTGTTGGCCGATAACCCACCACTCACCGTAACCCGCCGAAAACGGGATAACGCCATTATCTTGCAGTTTTTGTGCTGCTGCTTTTAACTCAGAAAGGGTTGTTGGCTTTTCTGTAATTCCTGCTTGTTCGAATAAGTCTTTATTGTAAATAAAACCATATCCTTCAAGATTAACCGGCATCCCGTAAAGCTTGCCGTCTGTATCTGTCATTGGTACTTTTCCAATTGGAAGTAAATTTTCTACCCATGGTTCATTAGATAAATCAGCTAAGTGCTCTTTCCACAGCTCTAACTCTTTAAACCCACCGTTGTTGAATATATCAGGTTCTTCCCCTGATGCAAATTTCGCTTTAAGTGCAGCACCATAGTCTGCGCCCCCACCAACGGTTTCTAATTTGATTTTCACGTTTGGATGCTCTGCTTCATATTCATTAATCATTTCTTGCAATTGATCAGCAATTTCTACTTTAAATTGGAAGAAATCTAGTGTAACCACCTCGTCACTTGCCTCATCATTGCTAGCGTTATCGTTTGTATTCGTGTTTGTATCCGTGTTGTTTGTATCTCCACTACTAGCATCCTTCGTGTTCGATGAATCATCCCCTGAAGAACTATTTGATGCACACCCTGCAATAATACCAATGGCAACTAACATAGAAATTAATAAGAACAGACTACGTTTCATAAATGTATTG
Source organism: Radiobacillus sp. PE A8.2 (assembly GCF_045635475.1). Lineage (NCBI taxonomy): Bacteria > Bacillati > Bacillota > Bacilli > Caryophanales > Bacillaceae > Radiobacillus > Radiobacillus sp. PE A8.2. The sequence continues at coordinate 67,660 of NZ_JBJGXI010000019.1, forward strand.
ACCTCCTTGATATATTTTTATTATATATAAATCTTGTAACTATCAAGTTACAAAATATATAACAATTACTTGATCGAACCAGTCGCAATCCCTCTAATAATGTGCTTCTGTAAGAATAGAAAGAAAACTATGATTGGCAGGATCCCTAATACGAGACCAGCAAGTCCCATATCCCATTGCTTCGTATATTGTGCAAAGAAAGAACTTGTCGCTAATGGAATCGTTCGTAACTCTGCGTCCTGTAGCACAAGAAGTGGTAATAAATAGTCATTCCAGATCCAAAGTGTGTTCAAAATTATTACAGTCACGGTAATTGGCTTTAATAAAGGGAACACAATGCGCCAGAATACGGCAAATTGACTACACCCATCCACTCGTGCTGATTCTTCTATTTCAAGCGGGATCGTCTTCACGAACCCGTGATATAAAAATAGTGAAAGTGACACACCAAAACCGAAATACATAATAACAATGCCATAAATGCTATTCATAATCCCCAATATTCCACCTAACTTCATTAGTGGAATCATGACAGCTTGGAAAGGGATTACCATGGCAGATACAAAGAAAATAAATAAAATGTTGCTAAACTTTCCAGGTGTACGTACCATCTTCCAGGCCGCTAGCGAACTAATAATTACAATCCCAGTAATACTGCACACAGTAATGATTAACGAATTCCAGAACGCTTTAGGGAAATTTAAAATCTCCCACACTTTCGCGTAGTTACTAAATAAAATCTCTTTCGGAAAAGCAGCTGCGTCTAACAAAATTGCTGGAAAACTTTTTAAAGAATTGATAATTACAAAGTAAAACGGAATGAGAAAAATTATTGCTAGAAGAATGCCTATAATTTCAAGCACAAATGTCTTTTTTGTATATTTATCTCTCATTTATGCTTCCACCTCCCGTTTCTTCGTAAATATTACTTGTACCGTTGTAAATATAGCTACGACTAAGAAGAATAAAATAGATTTTGCTGTCCCTAACCCGTAACGGTTGTTAGTAAAAGCTTCTTGATAAATATTAATCGCGACAGACTCTGTTGAATTGAACGGTCCGCCTCCGGTTAAAGAAATATTTAAGTCAAAGATTTTAAATGCCATTGAAATAGTTAAGAAAAAGCAAATCGTAAATGCCGGTAAAATTAGCGGAATAATAATTTTTGTCAACATACGGAATCCCGATGCCCCATCAATTTTTGCAGCTTCTAAAAGCGACCGATCAAGACCTTGCAATGCAGCGATATAAATAACCATCATATAACCGCTAATTTGCCAAGCAAACACGATAACGATGCCCCAAAATGCGGTTTTTTCATCACCAAGCCAAGGTTGCTGGAAAAATCCAATATTTGTAATATTACCAATAGAGGCAAAACCTTTAATAAAAATAAACTGCCAAATAAACCCTAACAGCAATCCACCAATAACATTTGGTATGAAAAATACTGTTCGTAAAATATTTTTCGTTTTTAGTGCCTCGTTAAGCAACAAGGCAAAGGAAAAACCAATAATGTTACTTATAAATACAGCTGTAAACATAAATTTTGTCGTAAAGACGAAGGAGTCAAAAAACTTTGGATCATCTGTGAAAAGCTTGATATAGTTTTCAAATCCGACCCATTCTACCGTCGAGCTTATCCCGTTCCATGAGGTGAACGAATAATAAATCCCCATTATAAATGGAACAATTTGTATAGTTAAAAAGAAAATTAATGCCGGGCCAACAAACGCAGCGTAAGATATTACCTTTTTTAAACGCTTCAGCCGCTTTGCTTTTACCATATCTCGGTATTTTTTCGTCTCTGTAGCAATACTTGCCGTGTTTACTTCTGTTTTCACCAAATGACACCACCTTTTCAATATCGTAAGCGCTTTCTAAACCTATTATAAGATAAATTTCTTATCATTTAGAGACACTGTATTGAACAAAAAGGGGTACTAAATTGACTTGTTTGCTCCGATCAAAAGTTATAATAATAGATGGTGCAGAATTACGAGTAGGGAAAACGGTTTATTTTGGGAGTGGATCAGAAGATGATACTAAGCTGAGGAGCTAACCGGATTTGACGGACACACAAGCGCTTATTTAGCATAAAATTCAAGTTTCGTTTATTTGACGGCCACCACGGCCCTTATCTTTAATAACAACCCACTGAAACAACAATATCATTCAAATACCTGCGCTGGTGACCGCTTAATTCAAATATTGCCTATTTTGTCACAGATAAGCGCATTGGTGGCCGCAAGCGACTGATTTCCCAACTGCTTTACCTCCAATGTTACTGTTTAACAAGTTACGTCTTATTATAGATACTTTACGCAATAACAATAATCTTTTAAAAACAGCCTTTCAAAAAGGCTCCTACGCAATGCAGGAGCCCTTTTACATTCTTAACAGGTACTTACGCCCACCACATCTCTGTTGGTGCCTCTTCAATAAGTACATGTTTTAAATTGTTAACTGCTTTAGTGAATCCTTCGTCAATCGACATGATCGGGTCTTCGTGCTCAATACTAACAACATGATCATAGCCGTATGTACGTAAAGCACTAATAATGTTCGACCACTCTTGTATGCTGTGGCCATATCCGACAGAGCGGAAACTCCATGCTCTCGTTTGTACTTCGGAATATGCCTGCATGTCGGTCAAGCCGTACATGTTAACATTGTCCTGGTCAATATACGTATCTTTTGCATGAAAGTGATGGATGGCATTTTCTTTGCCGAGAATTTTAATGGCTGCAACCGGATCAATGCCTTGCCACCATAAATGACTCGGATCTAAATTTGCACCAATTGCCTCTCCTGCAGCTTCTCTTAATTTCAACATCGTGTATGGCGTATGCACTAAAAATCCTGCATGCAATTCAAGCCCAATTTTCACATCATGTTCTTTAGCAAGTTTACCGATCTGTTTCCAATAGGGAATTAGTTTTTCTTCCCATTGCCAGTTAAGTACTTCTGCATACTCTGTTGGCCACGGGGTTACCGGCCAATTTGGATATTTCGCATCTTCGCTGTCCCCCGGCGTTCCAGAGAATGTATTGACAACTGGAACATTTAAAAGGTTTGCTAATTTAATCGTCTTCACTAAAACATCATGTGACTCTTTTGCAAAAGATTGATCTGGTGAAATCGGATTGCCATGACAACTAAACGCACTAATAGTAAGTCCACGTGAATTAACTTTTTCCATAAATTCATTTCTTTTTTCTTCACTTTCTAATAATTCATCTAGTTTGCAATGCGCGTCGCCTGGATATCCACCTGTTCCAATCTCGACGGCTTGTAGCCCTGATGCTTTCACATGATCTAACATTTCATCTAATGATTTTTCAGAAAACAACACTGTAAAAACGCCTAATTTCATTTCGTTCCACCCTTACTTTCATGTATTTAAGTTAACTGTTCTACCTCGTTCACTACTGCTATAAATAGCATCGATAATTTTCGTTACTTTTAACGCCTCTTCTGGCTTTACAACTAATTCCACTGCACCTAAACAAGCATCAATAAAGTTTTTGGCTTGTGCTATACTTGGATCGTTTTTGCCAATTAACATGGTTGGAACTGTATTGAGTAGAGCGTTATTTTTTGCTTGATATATTTCAAATGGAAAAACATTAATTCCACCGTCGACACCAGAAATACTGACGTGGTTCACATCTTCTTTTATATTTGCAGACCAAGAGCATTCGAACAACAGCGATGCTCCATTTTCAAACGTAATATAACTTGTTACATGATCGTCCACGTGGAAGTTCTCATGGTCAAATGGACCCCATTCATTTACTTGATTAGGCGTCGTACTTAACCGATTATATGCTCTCCCGTTGACCTCAACAGGTACAGCATCACCTAATAACCACAATGCTAAATCCAACATATGACAACCATAATCTATCAAACTGCCTCCACCTTGCAGCTCCTTATTTGTAAACACTCCCCATCCGGGGACTTTTCGCCTTCTCAGAGCTTGCACCCGTGTTACAAGAGGCTCTCCTACATCTCCAGCTAGCATCGCTTGCTTTGCTGCCTGTGCCTCTTTCATATGACGAAAGTGATACGCAATTGCTAGCACTTTATTAGCTTTTTTCGATGCACTAATCATCTTTTCGCATTCTTCCACAGTAATCGCCATTGGCTTTTCACATAATACGTGGACACCAGCTTCTAACGCTTCTATGGAGAGCTCTGCGTGAAATTTGTTTGGTGTACAAATGATAACTGCATCAACATAATCTAGCATATCTTTACTATTCGCAAATACGTGCTCAATGTGTAACTTGTCAGCGACTTCACGTGCCCGTTGTTCGTTTACATCACTAACAGCCGTAATCGTTGCTTTATCTTTCAACTTGAAAAGCACCGGAATATGCCTATCTTGAGCGATTCCACCTACTCCAATAATGCCTACTCTCAATCTACTCATCACTATACCTCTATTCTGAAAATGATTTTATCATTCTCCTATCTACCATTGCTTGCCTGTTCCGCTATAGTTCATATTCAAAACGTTCGTTTTTCAGCACCGAGAACATTGGGTGCAGCTAGAAAAAATAGACCGGAGTGTAGTGAGAATCTACGTGAGAACTGGATTTTTCGGCTTAACCCAATATTCGATGCGTGAAAATAGTCTTTGTAACAAAAAATGAATTTTTCGAACATCTTGCTATAGTTTTACAATTTGCTTTGTTTCGTTTGATTGTAATGCACCCAAAATGATCTCTAGTGACTTTTTGCCTTCTTCCCCGCTAATTAACGGTTCTTTATCGTTCACAATGCAATCAACAAAATTTTCAATAACATGTGAATTCGATTGACCACCATTATTATTGGATTGAATTTTACCTAGTTCATATTTCACAACTTCTCCTGTCGTATATTGGACGATTAGCGAATAATCAGGATGATCTTCTAATCGCAATATAGCTTTTTCTCCATAAATAATCGTCGAGTTGTCTTCTTTTGCGCTGTACGCCCAGCTTGCCGCTAATGTGCCAATAATTCCGCTTTCTGATTTCAACACACATACAGCATTATCATCTACATCTATGCCTTCTTTTGCATTTGTCTCTACAAAACCAGCTACTTCGGTGAATTCTTCTCCTAGCAAGTAGCGAAGTAGATCCGATTTATGGACACCTAAATCACCCATTGCACCGACAAATGCCTGTTCTTTATTAAAAAACCAGCTTTCTTTACCGTCAACACTCCATCCTTCTGGTCCACCATGACCAAAAGCAGTGCGGAAGCTGTAAAGTTTACCAACTTCACCAGATTCGATTAGCTTTCTTGCTTTAACATGAGACTCAACAAACCGTTGGTTGTGAGCGATCATCAGTTTTTTATTGTTTTCAGCAGCCGCGTTTATCATTGCTTCGGCCTCTTCCCTTGAAGTAGCCATTGGCTTCTCACATAACACGTGACATCCTGCCTGTGCAGCAGCAATGCTAACAGGGGCATGCAAGTAGTTTGGTAGACAAACACTTACTGCATCTAATTTCTCTTCTGCCAATAATTTTTTATAATCAGTATAAGCCGTTGCACCATATTTTTCGGCAGTTTCCTTTACACGTTCCTCCACTATGTCACACACTGCAACAATTTCTACGGATGGATGGTTATGATACTCAATTAAGTGACGATACTTCGCTATACTTCCACATCCAATAATCCCTACTCGTAATAAACTCATCTTATAATTCCTCCTTTAATACATGTGCGGTGTTACCGATTTTTTCTAATGGTTTTGCATTGCCGTATACAGGCGTTGGAGTGTTCGAATTTTCTGCCCACTTCACCGCATTTTTTATTACCTTTTGTACGTCTTTGTGATAGTAGGTAGGATATGTTTCATGACCTGGTCGGAAGTAAAAGATTTTTCCTTTTCCACGTTGAAAAGTTGCACCACTGCGGAACACTTCTCCACCTTCAAACCAGCTTACAAACACTAATTCATCCGGCGCTGGAATATCGAAGTGTTCCCCGTACATTTCTTCTTTTTCCAATTCAATAAATTCGCCGATCCCTTCTGTAATCGGATGACTTGGATCAACTACCCACATCCGTTCTTTCTCATCTGCTTCCCGCCATTTCAAATCACACGTTGTACCCATTAATTTTTTGAAAATTTTCGAAAAGTGCCCAGAATGCAAAACAATTAATCCCATGCCTTCCAACACACGTTTGTGGACTTTCTCCACAATTTCATCGCTAACCTCGTCATGTGCAAGATGTCCCCACCATACTAGAACATCTGTATTATTTAGCACTTCATCTGTCAATCCATGATCTGTATCATCTAATGTTGCTGTCTTGATTTGATTGTTGTCTTCTTTTAGAAAGTCAGCAATCGCACCGTGTATACCTTTAGGGTAGATGTCTGCCACTACTTGATTTTTCTTTTCATGTCGGTTTTCATTCCAGATTGTTACGTTTGTCATTTCGTTATTCTCCTAACTAAGTTTTTCTTTTAAATAATTAATGCTAATCTCAATGCTTTTTAATGGAGTTAAACGACTAACATCTTGCTCGACAATAAACCATTCTGCACCTGCATGCATCGCTGTTTCTATCACGCCATCTAAATCTACTCCGCCAGTCCCTAACTCAGCAAAAAAATTTTCATCATCTGTTGTCATGTCTTTTAAATGGACGAGTGGTGTTCTACCTTGATACCGCTTGATCCAATCAACAGGGTTTTCTCCTACTTTTGTAAGCCAATATACATCAAGTTCTGTTTTGACATTGCTAGCACTTGTATCATCAAAGATTACTTCTAACGCTTTTCTTCCATCTGATAATACTTCTAGCTCAAAATCATGGTTATGATAGCAAAACGTAATCCCTGCATCTTTACACGATTTTCCAACTTGATCTAATAATGGAATCAATCGACGATAGCTTTCTTCTGTGCGGCGATCGTCTGTTAAAAACGGACAAACAACATATTTGCTACCTAAAACTTTTTGCTCTTCAATCACTTGATCTAGTCTCTCTTCTAACTGCTCCAATGGGACGTGACTAGCAGCTGCCTTTAATCCTAATTCATCTAATAAAGCTCTTACTTCCTGGACAGATAGACCACCGTAACCCGCAAATTCGACGCCGTCATATCCAAGTTCTGCTACCTTCCTTAATGTGCCGGCAAAATCATTTTCTGCTTCTTCTCTGAGTGTGAACATTTGTACTCCAATAGAAATTTTTGACAATATTAACCCTCATTTCACCAGTATTTTAAAGCGTTTACAAAATGTAAATTATGTTATAAAGTAACCTAGTATGCTCTATTATAAGAAAATAGCACCTCCTGTTACCTCTCCTATCTGATTAAATCATAAATGAAATACCACGATTTGAACATAAATGATATGATTAAAACATGTACTATTTAACTATTAATAAATATAAGGGGATTCACATGAAAATCTTATTTTCTGGCTATTCCTACCATACAAATGGGTATTACGCTTCATATAAATCTGGAATGGATGCCTATCTTATCCGCTTACAAACAGAAGGTGAATGTAAAGCGATCATTAAAGGAAAAACAGTTGTCATCGAAAAAGGGGACGTCATCCTCGTTGGACCTTATGACCATTACGAATTAATTATCCAAGAAGGTCAGAAAAGTGGTGACTATCACCTGATCTGTACCGGTGAATGGATGGACACATGGTATAACGCTTCACCTAAACCGTCTATCTGCCGCATCGATTTAGATGAAAAACTACTGTCCATATGGCGTTATATTATTGCAGAAGAACGAAAACCTTCTTCTGAAAAAAATACAAAAATCAGTAATTATTTGTTATGTGCGTTATGCTTGTCTCTTGAGCGTGCCATTACAGAAAAATCACCATCATCCAACCGCCCTTATGTGGTAACGAGAATGATGCGTTATATTGAAGAGCATGCGACAACGCCTTCTTTGAGAGTTGAAGATGTTGCCAATCATGCCGCTCTAAGTGTGTCCCGATCTATTCATTTATTTAAAGCACATGTAAGCAAAACCATTATGGAATATGCACAAGAGATCCGCCTATCTACCGCTGTAGATCAAATGCGATACACGACATTAACATTGGAAAATATTGCTCACAATTGTGGATTTGGCACCTATTCTTATTTTCACCGGGTTTTCAAAAAACAATATGGTGTTGCACCTGGTGTGTATCGTAATCGAGATTAGGGTGAATTTGTCGGTTTCATTAGAAATTGAGATTAGGATTTCGTCATTTTTACATATTAATGCCCATGGCTTTATGGTAATTGGTGAATTGACTTATTTTCAAACCTATATCTGTTGATTGTGAACATTTATTAGGATTTTTTATAATGATATAGGTGGGCCCCTTAAAGTGGCGTGATCATGTAGCTTTCATCATTTATATCGATAAGGTATGAAATAAGGGCAAGGCTCTTTGCCTTGCCCTTGTAAATTCGATCATCTTTTAGGTACCATACACTTTCAAGAAACCAAAGACTATATTACAGGAACCGTCCTTCGTCCCAAGTCTAGTTATTTAAATACCCGTGATATTCTTTACTTTCTTCAATCTCTTCTGCCACTAGTCCTGAAAGTACATGGACACGCAAAATAAAACCTTCTAATCTATTGTCTTCATTTGTTACTGCCAGAGGGAATTTAGACTCTAACGCTTTTGGAATAAGGTCCGTTACATATTCTTCTTTTTTAACAATGGTCACATTAGGCTCTAATACATCCTCTAATGTTTTCTTTTGTTTAATCCCATCAATAGCAGCGTCGATCGTAACAATCCCTTTTAAATGTCGACTACGATCTACTACAAATACACTAGAGATCCCATTTTGCTGCATTTCTTTTACAGCTACTTTTAAGCCATCTTTTAAAGATACGAGTGCATTTGGTTTTATCATTACATGCTCTGCTTGTAAAACTTTCGACCTATCAATATCTTTAATAAATTCAGAGATATAATCATTCGCAGGCTCTTCAAGAATTTCTTCTGGCGTACCTATTTGAACAATTTCACCATCCTTCATCACAGCAACTCTATCCCCAATTTTAAATGCTTCATTGACATCATGTGTAATGAAAATAATGGTTTTCTTTAGTCTCTCTTGAATGTCTAGTAACTCCAATTGCATATCTCTTCGTATTAACGGATCTAGAGCACTAAAGGGTTCATCCATTAATAAAATATCTGGGTCGTTAGTAAGAGCCCTTGCTAGACCAACCCGTTGTTGCATACCACCCGATAGTTCTTCTGGATACTTATCTTCATACCCTTTCAAACCAACAATTTCAATATTTTCTAATGCTATTTTCTGTCTTTCCTCTTTTGGCATATCTTTAATTTCTAGTCCATATTCAACATTATTTAACACAGTACGATGGTTAAACAAACCAAAATGCTGAAATACCATCGCAACTTTATCTTGCCGATATTTCTTTAATTGTGAGGAATTATAGTCAACGATATTTTCTCCATCCACTTTAATTGCTCCGGCAGTTGGTTTATTTAATAAGTTAAAACACCGGATTAATGTGGATTTTCCACTACCTGAAAGACCCATGATGACGAAAATTTCGCCCTCATTAATCTCCATAGATGCGTCATATACGCCGACAGTATGATTCGATTCCTCTAGAATCTCGGCTTTGGACATTCCTTCCACTATCTTTGGAATGACCGATTTGGGATTAGGACCAAAGATTTTAGAAACATGCTCTACTTTAATTTTGTTCGCCACTATTTAACCCTCCTATGCTTCTGAAAACGTTCAGCAACCCCACTTGTTACCCGGTCAATTATAATAGCTAGAAATACAATACTTATACCTGCTTCAAAACCAAGCGATATATCAATTCGTTGAATAGAAATGAGTACTTGTTCACCTAACCCTTTTGCACCTACCATAGATGCGATAACAACCATTGCCAATGCCATCATTGTGGTCTGGTTTACACCTGCCATGATCGTTGGTAAGGCTTGTGGTAGTTGTACCTTTTTAAGCATTTGCCATCTTGATGAACCAAACGATTGGGCCGATTCAATAACTTCTGGATCTACACCTCTAATCGCGAGTTCTGTCAAACGAATGACTGGTGGTAACGCATAAATTAATGTCGCAAAAATTGCTGAAACGTTACCTAGTCCGAAGAAAAAAACAGCGGGGATTAGATAGACGAAGCTTGGCATTGTCTGCATCGCATCCAGTATTGGTCTCATGATAGTAGAAAACCTCTTACTAAATGCCATCCATACACCAAGAGGAATACCTAAAACAAGACATATTAATACGGCAGTAAGGACAACGGAAATTGTCATCATCATCTCTGCCCATAGGTCAAATGTACCTACTAAAAACATAAAAAAAGCATATAAAACTCCGGAAAAAACGGATTTAAAATACCAACCTAAGAAAAAAATCAAAAGTATGAATAACCACCAAGGGAGTGAAACTAGTAAGCCCTCGAACCCGTTAATAATATTGGATGCAATAAAAAAGATAAAATCAAATAATCCTTCTAATGATTCGTCTAATAAGTTTACAAATTTTTCAACATAACTACCTATATTACTCTGAATATCAGGGAAATTCCCCATAGGCACGACTACATAAATGCAGTCTTTTCACCTCGCATTCTTTGTTTTTTCTATATGTACGTGTTATAGGTAAAGGGGAGCCAATGCCGTTTGACTAGCTCCCTCTTTACCACAGACATTCTTCTTTTTTAAACACGCTCTATCTAGTTGTCTCTCTTCCTATTGAATGGATTCTTTTACCGCATCAGCTACATCCTCCGGAACCCATTCCGTCCAAATTCCCTCCTCTTCCTTCAGAAATTTAATCGCAGCTTCTTTTGGTGTAGCACCTTCATCTGAAATATACTTTAACGCTTCGTTAGCTAATTCACTTGTAGTTTGATAATTTTTTAGGAATTCTGCTACTTCAGGGGCTCTCTCAAGTAAGCTTTTATGGGCTACAACATTTACATCTTGATTAGCAGCGTTATTTAGAATTCCTTCTGGATCTTCTTCTGTTAGAGGTACCATATCATATTTTCCTAGAACCCAGTTCGGCTCATAGTTGTATCCAATCCAAGGCTCACCTTTTTCATATGCGTCTGCCAATGAAGCATTAATACCAGCTTCAGAACCAGCGCGGAAATAATTATATGTTTCATCTAAGCCATACTCTTCAAACGCTTGGAAAAGAATTTCATCTACAGACCAGCCAGAGATAGCTCCAATAATTCTACCTTTTGAGCTATCTTCTGGATCTTGAAATAGCTCCCAATATTCCGGTAAGTCTGTTACATATTCTAAATCAGGAGCCATTGGTTCAATTCCTCGCTCTGGATCTCCTTCAATCACATATCTAGGAACATAAAAGCCTTGGAAACTATCGTCAAAGTTAACAGACATCTTCACAAAGTCTCCGCTTTCTATTCCTTCTGTATAAATATCACCTAGATTTTTCGTCCATCCTTCCATATGAACATCTATATCACCTTCACGTACTGCTGTCCAAACCATTTCACTAGATCCTGCTGTTTGTTCCGTTGGATATCCATATCCTTCTTCCACAATCGTTCTTGCAACTTCATTGTGAAAACGAAGGCTGTCCCAACCTGAATCTCCAAAAACGATTGTTTCTTTTCCATCTTCCCCTTGATCATTGCCGCAAGCTACTAATGCTACTAGTAACATTAGAAAAATTGCTGATTTTAATAAACTTTTTGTTTTAATCAAAACAAATTCCTCCTTATTTTTTTATTTGCTAAGCAATTGATAACTAACAGGCCTTCTGTTGTTCACATACTGCAAATTAGGATCTGTTTTCAGCCTAATAGGTACTTCTACTGTTTTTGTAACTGGATGCTCAGCCAGCTTTATATAATTCTTGCCTCGTTCACTGTAAATAGCACTTTCTCCAAAAAACGTTAAATCTCTTTCTGTTCCTATTCGATTACAAATGGCTACTGGAATCTCATTTTCCATCGAACGACTCTTTAAATAAGCTTCTTGGTAATCCTGATAAGGTTCCATATTATTCGTGGAACATAATACGATATCTGCTTGATCTATTTTTAAAGATCGAATGGATTCAGGAAAATCTAAATCAAAGCAAATAATCAACCCAATTTTACCCAGTTCCGTATCAAACGCTTTGAAACGTTCTCCTGGTGTAAATACTAATTTTTCTTCATCATAAAGGTGTACTTTTCTATAAATCCCTACAATATCTCCTGTATTAGAAATAAGACTTGCAGAATTATAGACTAATCCATCGTCCTTTAATTCTGGCCAAGTAAAGACAGCATATAGATTCAATTCTTTACTCCATTTTTGAACCTGTTTCACACTTTCACCATTCACCGGTTCTGCAAGGTTGTCTGTTGCATCTTGAATGAAATAACCGGTTAAACAGAGTTCAGGAAAAAGGATGAGATCTGCCTTTTGCTCAGCTGCTTGCTCCATTTGTTGTTTGATTGATTGTAAATTTTTAGCCTTATCCCCTAATACTGGTTGAAATTGACCTAAAGCTATTTTCATAAAGAACGCTTCCCTTCTCCAGGTAAGATTTACCGCTTAATTCCGATTATTCTTCCTACTTGTTTAGGAGCATCCATATGGTCATGTATTTTCCACATCGCTTCTATACTTGCTCCAACAGCTGCGGGGAAGTGTGCCGGCTTTTCTTGGTTTGTATCCATTCCCATAAGCATCTGTTCACTTGTTGCTATCAAGTTTCCATCTGCATTTTTCATCTCAAAAAACACATGCATGCGTTTGGCATCAATATTTAATAACTGGATCGATACATGGAGACTTTCATCTTCATGTGCCTCTTTCAAATAGCAGAGATGCGTCTCCAAGGTGAAAATCGTATAATTATAATTTTCTCGGGCTTTAGCGTCTAAGCCGATGTAATCCATAAATGAATCAACGGTTAAACTAAACACTTTTGCATAGGAAGAGTCATTCATATGTCCGTTATAATCTACCCATTCGCTGCGAACTTGATCTTCGTACAAGAAAGAATCCTTTATCATGGTTTACTCCACCTCCATGCGCTTCTAGTTGGTTACTGTATTTCTAGACTCCGGCCAGTATTCATCAACTAAATCAAGCAGCTTCACTAAAAACTCATTTCGCTTTTGCTCTAGCTCAGTGATGGATACATCTCCGGCATGTGATTCACAGCCTTCAATTATTTTTTCCTTTAATTCATCAGTAAGCTCTGGTGCTTGTAGCTTTGTCCATGGAAGCTTTAAGGCAGGTCCAAACTGTTCTAACATATGGCGCATCCCTTGATCTCCCCCAGCTAAGTGGAAGGTTAAGAAAGGGCCCATTTGTGCCCAACGTAGGCCAGCGCCATAAATAATCGCCGCATCGACCTCTTCTGTAGTAGCAACTCCATCATTGACTAGATGAAGTGCCTCACGCCAGAGTGCTTCCATTAAACGATCTGCCAGATGACCTTCAACTTCCTTGTGAATGACTAAAGGTTTCATGTTAATAGATTTAAAAAATTCACTTGCACGATCTATAACAGAAGAATCTGTGAGGCTACCTCCTACTAGCTCTACAAGAGGTAAAATATATACGGGATTAAATGGATGGGCAACGATCATACGTCCAGGATGTTGAAGTCCCTCTTGTAACGTACTAGGCATAATCCCTGATGTACTAGATGCAATAATTGCCTCAGGTTTTGCATGCTGATCGATACTCGCTAATACACTTTTCTTTAAGCTTTCACGTTCTGGAACATTTTCTTGAATTAAGTCAGCATCTGCTACTGCTTCTTCTAAAGTAGGAACAAATGTTAAATGATTCGGTGATGCTTGATCTGCAAGTCCCAATTTTTCTAAAGATGGCCAAGCATGCTCCACAGTCTGACGTGTTCTTTCCTCTGCCCCTTCTGCCGGGTCAAAAGCTATCACTTCGTATCCCTGCGCTAGGAATCTAGCAATCCACCCATTTCCAATTACGCCCGTGCCTACAACAGCAAGTTTTTTTATATGTTGATTCACTTCCGCATTCCTCCTTATGGTGTTCTCAATTTATAGTGATCTCGTGCTTCTTGAGGAGTCATTATCTCGATCCCATTGCTATTCAATAGTTGTGTTGCCTTTTCCACTAATTGATCATTTCTTGCCAGTACGCCTTTTTCAAGATATAAATTATCCTCTAATCCCACTCTTACATTTCCACCGAGTAGTGCGGTTTGTGCAACAATTGGTAATTGCATACGTCCAATTCCAAATGCTGACCAGTGTGCGTTTTCAGGAAGGCGGTTTTTCATATATAACATCGTTTCCGTATCCGCATCTGCTCCCCACGGTATTCCTAAACAAAACTGAAACATTGGATCTCCATCAATTAATCCTTCGTTAATTAATTGCTTGGCAAAGCGTAAGTGGCCTGTATCAAAGCATTCTAATTCAGGTTTGACGCCACTCTGCTGAATGAGTTTTGCCTGCTGTCTTAGCCAATCCGTGGGGCTCATGTAAATCATGTTACCGAAATTCACACTTCCACAATCGAGTGTACACATTTCCGGAAGCAACTCACCCACAGGCTCATAGCGTTCAGCAGGGGTTTGAATATCTGTTCCTTCGCCACCAGCAGCTGGTGTATTTAAGCTCGGAATGAAGTCACCTCCACCACCTGATGTAATGTTAATCACAACATCCGTTTCAGAATCCCGAATACGATCAACAATTTCACGGTAATGGTCAATGCTGTGACTAATCCCTCCCGTTTTGGGATCACGAGCATGTATGTGAGCTACCGTTGCTCCCGATTTAGCAGCTTCGATAGCTGCTTCTGCTATTTCTTTTGGTGTTACTGGAACATAAGAGCTTTTTTTTGTAGTATCGCCAGCACCTGTTACCGCGGCTGTTAACATAACCTTGTTCTTCACTTTTTCCCCTCCAACAAGTTCATTATAAATAATCCTGATTTAAACCAAAATAATAAGTATACCGTCCAGACGGTTTTATATCTAGATATTACTGTACCATCCAGACGGTTTTATTTCAAGGGATCAAGTGAAAAATCGGATTATTATCAAATAGTTAATTGTTGATAACACTTGAAGTATCAAGGTTTTTACCTATACTAGAAAAACACAAGAAAATTCTTTCCGCGAACAAAAAAAGGGGGAACCATCACATTATTCGTTCGCCCATTCCAAAAGAGTTTTATATACAATATCTTTCTTTTCATCACCGATATGATAAATATCGAAAAGTTCTGCCAACCAAATTCCGTCTGTGGCCAACCTAATAATCGTAGCCTTAACAGGATCAATACCATCATTTTCAATCTCTTCCTGCCACTCGGAGTATAATTGACGAATAGGGTCAAGCAAGTCAGCATTAACGGCCTTCGCTGCTAATAGACCAGAGTTCATATCTTTATTCTGATAGGTTTGATTAAATGTCACGTTAACGTATGAACGTAGCCATTTCCCTTTATCATTGAGGTCATTTTCGGCATTATTCGTTATTTTTTCTCTGTAATTATCCGCTAGGTGATTAACCATTCCACTCACTAACGCTTCCTTTGAAGGAAAATGGTAAAGTAGTCCACCTTTACTAATTCCAGCTTCTTTAGC
Organism: Radiobacillus sp. PE A8.2; assembly: GCF_045635475.1. Lineage (NCBI taxonomy): Bacteria > Bacillati > Bacillota > Bacilli > Caryophanales > Bacillaceae > Radiobacillus > Radiobacillus sp. PE A8.2. The sequence continues at coordinate 83,290 of NZ_JBJGXI010000019.1, forward strand.
TGTAGCTTCTAGTGTTAAGTTAAAAATACCTCTTTCACTAACAATTTTTGACGCAGCATTAAGTATTTCCAATTTCCTAGAATTCCGGCTCATTTTGATCCCCTTTTCATGATAATATAAATTTTATCACTGTTACTATACTACTCAGACGGTTTTTATTCAATCCCTTTATGCATTGATTGTGGTTCATAAACACACAGCTCACGTTGCTTTGAAAAAGACACTTATAAAGCTTGTTCAACTTAACTGTCCTATATAAGTTTCATCCTTTTCTTAGTGGTGGCATGTTCCTGGCAACCATGGTTGTTTCCTATTTTATAGTCAAAGCACAGAGTGCACGCATAGAAACGTAGCGACTGAAGCGAATCGACTAAGATAAAAAAATCACGCCTATCCATTTTGGTATGTCGACATTGGATGACAAGTCCGCTTTTAGTCGACCTTCGATAAAACTTGAATCAATGATGACTTATTGTAGCGATTCGTGAAATCATCAAGTTTCTGGCGATCGGAGCTAGACACTGGCATAAAATTTTTTATTTCTTCTTACTCTTTCTTTTAAAGCTGTAACCCCTTTATATTCTATCTTCTCATTATGGGGTTGTTGAATCAAATAATAGTTTGGGTTAAGTAAACATCCAATATGACTCTCATGCATCCTTCTCAAACTTCATCCTTCCTTCATATTTTCATACGTCTTTTTATAAGTGAAAGATGCTCCCCTATACGTCCCAGTGCATTATGTTTGATATAGGGGAGTAATAAATCCATAATGTATAAGTATGATTTTATGTTCAGTTTATAATTGTGATGTGGAGGTACAATATGGAATCGACGATCAAGACGAAGCCCATTCTGATTACGTTTATGATTGGTGCTTTTTTTGCTATTTTAAATGAAACATTACTTAATATTGCGTTAACAGAGTTCATGCGTGTATTCGGGGTTGATGAGCCGACTGTTCAATGGTTGGCTACTGGTTTTATGTTAGTGATGGGTGTGTTAATGCCTATTTCCGCGCTGTTCATTCAATGGTTTACGACGAGACAGATGTTCATTGGTGTGATGAGCGTATTTTTGCTAGGGACGACGATTGCTGCGTGTGCTTTAAATTTCCCGATGTTATTAACTGGTCGTATGATTCAAGCGGTTGGTACTGGGCTTTTAATACCAATCATCTTCAATACGATCCTTTTACTTTATCGTCCTGAGGTTCGCGGAAAAATTATGGGGACATTTGGATTAGTGATTATGTTTGCTCCCGCAATTGGACCAACTTTATCTGGGGTCATTGTTGATTTTCTTGGCTGGCGTTGGTTATTTATCACTGTTATTCCGTTCGCCTTATTTTCGATTGTGTTTGCAATCAAATATTTAACAAATGTTGGAGAAATTACACGTCCAAAGGTCGATATACTATCGATTATACTTTCAACGATCGGGATTGGTGGAATCGTATATGCATTTAGTAGTGCTGGTGAACAGCCAGAAGGTTTCTTATCTGTAACATTTCTTTCTGTGCTCTCTGTTAGTTTACTAAGTATGATTTTATTCGTGCTTCGTCAATTGAAGTTAGATGAACCCTTATTAGATGTACGTGTGTTCAAGTATAAAAACTATACACTAGGTGTCGGACTGTTTGTGATTGTCATTATGGCCATGTTTGCATCCGAGATTGTGATGCCAATGTATTTACAAGGGCCACTTGGCTATTCTGCCAAAATAGCTGGCATTCTGTTATTGCCAGGTGCATTGTTAAATGGGATTATGTCTCCGGTTATGGGGAATTTATTTGATAAATTTGGCCCAAGAAAATTGATGATCCCTGGAACCATTGTGCTAGTCGGAGTAATGCTATTTTTTAGCAATATCAATCCTTCCGTTCCAATTTGGTCGTTTATTATTGTGTACATTTTACTAATGCTGTCTATTTCGGCAATTATGATGCCATCACAAACAAACGCGTTGAATGAGCTACCAAAACGCTTGTACCCTCATGGTACAGCGATTGCCAATACATTGCAGCCAGTAGCAGGAGCACTCGGCGTTTCTGTGTTTGTTAGCATTATGACACAAGGAAGAGACAGTTACCTAGACAAACAGTCAGGCGAAATAACAGAGCATGTAGCTGATACTGCAATGACCTACGGCGTGCATCATGCCTATTGGTTTGCATTAGTATTAACTGTGATTTCATTTGGGATTGCACTGTTTGTTCGAAAAGGTATGTCACCGGATTATGAGGAAGAATAATGGAGAGGGTGTCCCGGTTGGGGCGTCCTCTTTGTTTTTAGCTGTTTTCTAAAAGATTGTTGTTATTAACACAAGAAAATGTACCGAAGTTTGTGGTTGTCCTGGCGAAATGGGGTTGTTTGACACTGGCGGACACCACAGCTCTTATTTGTAACAAAAGTGTTATATGTAGAATTGTGCGGCCTCCAGCGCACTTATTTGAAAAAAATGCTTGCTGTTATATGCTGTTTTTAGCAAATAAGGGCTCTGGAGACCGCCAAATAGTAAAAACCAGCATTACAGGTAAAATAAGTGCTACTGTGTCCGCGAATATTCCTAGCCTGCTTGTGTGTCCTAATCATAGGCAGGTGACGGCGTTCTCCGCAGAAAACAACAGCTTGGTGGAGCAAGAACAACTTCGACGACGTGTCCATCAATGATGAATAGCACAAAGTTTACGAAAAGAGCCTTATTTTTTATATTAAATCCTATTTTTGTAATTAACGATTACTTGGCTTCCAACTTGTTTTCACTATCCCACATTAATGGATTTACACATCTTTTTAGCGTTACAATTAAAGGAGATAAGTAGAGAGGATGGTTTTTATGGGACAACAAATTAAAGGGAAAGTGGCGTATATCACCGGTGCAAGTAGTGGAATTGGAAAAGCTACTGCACTCTCCTTTGCCAAAGAAGGCATTCATGTTGGCTTGATGGCTCGAACGGAAAACAAACTAAAAGAAGTAGCACAACAAGTAGAAGCGCTTGGTGTAAAAGCAGCTGTCGCTGTAGTAGACATATCCAATATGGACGCAGTTGATCAAGCAGTTGCCGAGTTAGAAAACAAGTTAGGTCCAGCAGATATTCTAATCAACAACGCCGGAATTGGATCGAAAGGAAGTTTGTTGGAAGCAGATCCTGCCGATTGGAAGCGTACGTTTGAAGTGAATGTGTTTGGTACCTATCATGTGACCCGTGCTGTGTTACCACATATGGTTGCGAAAGATAAAGGTGACATTATAAACATATCCTCAAGTAATGGACTAAAAGCTACAGCAGGGTCGACATCTTATAGTGCCAGCAAATTTGCGATTCAAGGGATGACAGAAGCGCTAATGCAAGAAGTTCGGCGCAACAATATCAGAGTTTTCACTATGAATCCAAGTTTGGTTGCTACAGAAATGGCGATGGGCGACAACCTCGATGAACATGACAAGGATAAATATATGCAACCCGAGGATCTAGCGGAATTTATGGTTGCTCAACTAAAATTAAATCATCGAATTTTCATTAAACAATCTTTACAGTGGGCAACAAACCCGTTTTAGAGTTGGCTGTTTTTTGGAAGGATTATTGAATGGATATGGGTGCATGAGTTGGTATACTCGTGAGAACTTACGACAGTTCTCACGAGCAATCTTCTTAGAAAGTGTTCAAATTCGGGTGTATTTGTTGATTTTAATAAAGTGCCTATTTTGTTGTCGAAGCGTGGCATTGTGAATATTCCTCATGACATGGCATAAATACACACTATTTGGCCATATCTCTTGTGGGCAATCTATTAAAAATGGCTGTTTATTCTCTATTTAGACATATCTTACCCGGCTACTCTTCTAAACATGTCTGATTAAATCGGATTTGGACATGTCTTCACTCAGTTCTATCTGAGACTTGGCCGATTATTGCTTATTCTAACATATCTTGCCTTGTTACTACCTAGGACTTGGCCATTTATTGCCTATTCAAACATATCTTGCCTCGTTACTACCTAGGACTTGGCCATTTACTTCCTATTTGAACATGTCTTCACTCGTTACTACCCTAGACTTAGCCAATTAGTCAAACCCGCCCCCCACCGATTCTGAACAAAAGCGCAGAGCGCCGGTTAGCGACGTACGGACTGGACTGAACCGCAGGAGATAAAGGAAACATGGCCCTACATAGGGGGTATGTCGACGTTGGACGACAAGTCCGCTTTTAGTCGACCTTCCATAAACCTGAATCGATGTTGACTTATCGTGTCATGAGGTGAGGGAAGTCTCGCTAGTCGCTGGACGTGGCTAAATAACTCAGCAAGATATCCA